>JAUZEU010000029.1 GCA_030838885.1 Bryobacterales bacterium
CTCGTACCGCAAGATCGACCTTCACGCCAAAACGAAAGATCTCAAAGTTCAGGTCCGCAAGGGTTACTACGCCATGCCGAACGCCAACCAGTAAATGCCGGACATTCAGATTGCCAGGGCCACTGCGGCCGATGTCCCCGTCATCCTCGAACTGATCCGCGGACTCGCGGAATATGAAAAGCTTTCGCACCTGGTCGCCGCCACCGAGGACCAGCTCCGCAACACCTTGTTCGGCCCCCACCCGGCCGCCGAAGTTCTGCTCGCGCGCTCAGGCGCAAACAGGGAACAAAGCGAATGCGTTGGCTTCGCGCTGTTCTTCTCCAATTACTCGACGTTTCTCGCCAAACCCGGCATCTACCTGGAAGATCTTTTCGTGAAACCCCACGCCCGGGGGCACGGTATCGGGCTGGCTTTGCTGAAAGAACTGGCGGGCATCGCTGTCGAAAGAGGTTGCGGCCGCGTCGAATGGTCCGTGCTCGACTGGAACGAGCCATCCATCGGCTTTTACAAAAAGCTGGGGGCCGTCCCGCTGGACGAATGGACCATCTTTCGCCTCACCGGTGAAGCGCTCGAAACTCTCGGACGCCGCTAAGCCCGCTACTTCCCGCGCGTCAGCAAATACGTTTCTACGGCCTCGCCCAAACCCGGCATCGAAGGCATCCCGTGCTCCTTGCTTCGCGCATTTTCCAAAGCTGAAAACTTCGGCCGCCGCGCTGCTGTTCGATATTCCCGGTCATTTGTCGCCTCCACTTCCGCGTTGACGCCCGCTGTTGCCAAAATCAGCTTCGCGAATTCGAACCAGGAAATCGGCTGCGCGCCACCCAAATGGAACACCCCGGAGATACTCTCATCCACCAGACTGCGCTCCAGCAGATCGATCGAACGGCTCGCCAGGGCAGGGGCGAATGTGGGCGACGCCAGATGGTCTTCCACCACGCGAATCGGCTTTCCTTCTCTTGCCAGACGCAGCATGACCTCCGGAAAATTGCCGCGCGCAGTTTTGAGAGCACCCACGCCAAACACGCCCGATGTCCGGATGACAATTGCCCGATCCAGATAAGCCTGCGCATACAGTTCCCCGGCGAGCTTGGAAACCGCATAGGCGCCCAGCGGACGTACCTGGTCCTTTTCCGTATAAGGCCTGCCTAATGTCCCGTCGAAAACGTAGTCGGTCGAAAAATGCACCAGCTTCGCATCGTTTTGCCGGCAGGCCAGAGCCAGATTCCGCACTGCCAGCGCGTTCGTTTCAAACGCCTGCAGCGGCTCTCGCTCTGCTACATCCACCATGTTGTAAGCGGCTGCATTGAACACTGCAAAGGGATCGAACTCCGCGATGGCGCGTTCCACCAGTTCGCCGTTCGTAATGTCGAGCCGCGAGCGCCCAAACGCGCTCACCCGGTAGCCCCTCCGCTCCAGATCCGCGCAAAGCTCTACACCCAGTTGCCCGAAGGCTCCGAAGACCGCAACTCTCTTTTCCAATCGACGATTCTACCAACCAGGAGATACCCGGCCACCCCGGCCGCATTTCTTCTCTTTTCGGCCTACCCGCGCATCCCAAAAACCGCCGCAATCAACACCATAGCCGCCAAAAACATCACCACCCCAGCCCAAACCACCCAGGAATATCCAAATGCCCGCCAGTGCAGGTAACCCGCCGGCCCCACCTCCGCCGCCTCAGGGACAGCAGGCTCCTTCTCGGCCAAAGTCTTCCGCTCTTTAGCGGTCTCTCGCCGCGCAATCACCTGGGTAATCTGATCCTTGCCCGCCCGGTCCGCAATCACAATCGTGCCCGAATTCTCACTCTGGGTACTCTGAATTAACTGCGAGCGCAACGGCTCCGGAACATCCTGTACCGATCGGTAGAAATTCCGCTCATCCCCCGCCGCAATCATGACCGACGACGTCTTCATCACGCCAGTCACCTTCCGCATTATCTGTGCGCCGCACTCCGGGCACGCGCCCGGTACCGGTCCCAATCCGAATTCCGCAGAGCATCGCGGGCAGGTCATTACGCACCCAGGCCGGTACTTGCCGCAGGCACTCGCCCCACCACGCTTTGTGAGCCGAAATGCTGCAGAATTACCTGTATAAAGCCCAGCGCCGCCTTTGACAGCGCTTTGTCTTTCCGGTAGATCAGCCCAAGCTTTCGCACCATGGGCTCCGGACCCAGTGGAATCGATTTCAGCGTCCCCGCCGCCACCTCTTCCCTGCAGTTCGAAGCAGCCAGGAAACTGATCCCCAACCCAGCCTCCACGAACCGCTTCATCGTCTCGCTGGAATCCAGTTCCATGGAGATCTGAATATCGTCCTCAACCTTTTCGAACCACGCGTTCAAACGGCTGCGCGTCATACCCGATTGCGGCAGCAGCAGCAGATATGGCAGCAGGTCCTCGCAACCCACCCGTTCCAGCGAAGACAGCGCATGCCCCGTCGGCATCACGCAGTGAATCTCATCTCTATAGATATCCACAATCTGCACCCGCTTCTCCGCCACGGGAAGCTGTGTCAACCCGAAATCCGCCACGTTCTCCATCACCGCTTCCACCACGCGCGAGCCATATGACCGGTTCACCTGCAGCTGCACACCGGGAAACTGCCCCTTGTACTCCGCAAACACAGACGGCAGCACATAGATACATGTCGCCTCGTTCGCCGCAATCACCAGTTCGCCGCGCGGTGAACTCTCCAGCTCGTTGAGCGCATTCTGCGCCTGTTTGCGCAAATCCAGAATCTGCTCCGCATACTGCGCGAACAGCTTGCCCGCCGTGGTCAGTGAGATCCTGCTTCCAAAGCGTTCAAACAACTCGACCTTTAGTTCATGCTCCAGTTGACGAATTTGGGCACTGATAGCCGGCTGCGTCCGGTAGCACGTCTGAGCGGCTTTGGAGAAGCTCTTCAGCCGCACGATCTCGAGGAATGTGTGGATCTGATCGAAATCCATTTAGTTTTCGGCGCGCACCATCCGAGCTGCGGCTGCGAATGCCTTTCTGGCTCCTGCCGCGCCGTGCTGTGCGGCCTGTGTGCTTCTGGTGCCCACTTAATGTGCTTGATTTTAGCAAATCTCTAAATTGCGCCCGGACGCCGTTAAAAGGTAGCATGAGAGCCATGCGCAGGTTCAGGTTTGCCAAAACGGCAGTTTTAGGATTCGCAGGTCTGGCTGCGATAACGCTTTTTGCGCAGGATGACAAGATCGCGCGGGGCAAATACCTCGTCGAAGAGGTCGCCAGGTGCCAGGACTGCCATACCCCCAAAATGGATAACGGAAGCTTTATCAAATCCCAGTGGATGAAAGGGGCCGCCATCAGCGTCATGCCGGCCGCGCCAATTCAGGGCTGGCGCGCGGCCGCGCCCGACATTACCCCCGCAGGAGCCATTTGGAAACGCTGGGGCGACGACGGTCTGACCGCCTTTTTGGAAACGGGCAAAAGTCCCCGGGGTGCCAAAGCCGGCGCGCCGATGCCCACATACAACCTGAAGCGCGAAGATGCCGAAGCGATTGTCGCTTTCCTCAAGTCGCTGCAGTAGCCGTCAGGTGTCGCTCGTCTTCTGCCTCATTTTTACCTTTCTGTCCTCTGCGGCCGCGCTCCCGGCTCAAACCACCGATCAGGTTCTGGTCGTGCTCAATAAACGGTCCGTCACCTCCCGAGAGATCGGCGACTACTACGTCCGCAAGCGCGGCATCCCTCTGGCGAACGTGTGCAGTATTGAGACGGAACCGCAGGAGACCATTACACGGCAGGTCTACAACGCGCAAATCGAAACGCCCGTTGGCGCTTTCCTGAAAGCGCATTCCATGCAGGAAAAGATCTTGTACATCGTGCTCACCTCCGGCGTGCCTCTCCGCATCAAAGGACCCGGCGACGCCTTCACGACAGAAACCGCATCCGTCGACTCCGAACTTACCCTCCTCTACCCGCGGAAAAAAGGCGTCGTCATCCCGGTGATTGGCCCGGTCCCCAACCCGTTTTTTCGTCAGAGCGACACCCCGTTTCGCCATCCCACCTTTCCTCTGTACCTGGTCACCCGCCTGGACGGTTACAACATGACGGACATGAAGGCTCTGGTAGACCGCGCGCTGCAGGCGAAAAACACGGGAGCTTTCGTTATCGATCTCAAGGGCCAGGACACCACAGAAGGCAATCAATGGCTCCGGACTGCCGCGCTCCTGCTTCCCAAAGAGCGCGTCATTCTGGATGAAACCGCCACCGTGCTGTCGAATATCAAAGGTGTGATCGGCTATGCCTCATGGGGTTCCAACGACACCGCCCGCAAACAACGGCAATTACACTTCGGGTGGCTCCCCGGAGCCATCGCCACCGAGTTCGTCTCTACCAACGCGCGCACCTTCCGCCAGCCCCCCTCCAGTTGGCAACTGGGCGGCTCGTGGAGTGACCCGAAGGATCTCTGGGCCGGCTCCCCGCAATCCATGACCGCCGACTACATACACGAAGGAGCCAGCGGCGCCTCCGGCAACGTTGACGAGCCCTATCTGAACCTCTGCTCCCGCCCTGACTTCGTCCTCCCTGCCTACAAGTCCGGCCGCAACTTAGCCGAAAGCTTCTACCTCGGCATCCCCGCCCTCAGCTGGATGAACGTCGTTATTGGCGATCCTCTCATGCGCCTGAAATGAAGTAGAACACGCGGACCGCCGAAGCTGCAAAAATCTGGCTCGTAAGTGGCTTTGGGACACGCGGACCCCCGGCCGCGTCTCTTCCACTCACCCAACTGTTCTCAGCGAAGCAGAGGGGACACGCGGCCCCCCCGGCCGCGTTCTTCCCACCAACCAAATCCATCCCCGTTACAATTGGATATTCATGAATGTTGAAATCGATGGCGTAATTCTCCACCTCGCCCACCCCGACGAACTCACCGTTCGCTGGGTTGGCCAGGAAGAACTCATGCGCCAGCTCCTTGCGGCGTGGATGGTAGTTACCGAAACCGACATACCGATGAGCCCCCGGCTCATCGGCAAACCCGGCGTCGGCAAAACAACTCTCGCCTACGCGGCCGCCAAGCGCATGGGCCGCGACGTGTTCATCATGCAGGCCACGCTCGACACTCGCCCGGAGGACCTCCTGGTCACGCCGGTCCTCGAAGGCGAAGGTCGCCTGCGCTATGTCGCCTCCGCTCTCGTCAGTGCCATGATCCTCGGCGGCATCGCCATCCTGGACGAAGGCAACCGCATGAGCGAAAAAAGCTGGGCCAGCCTCGCCCCGCTCCTCGACAATCGCCGCTACGTCGAAAGCATCGTCGCCGGCGTTAAAATCAAAGCCCATCCCAACTTCCGCCTCGTCACCACCATGAATGACGACGCCTCCACCTTCGAACTCCCCGAATACATCCACTCGCGCCTGCAGCCGCAGATCCTGATCGACTTCCCGGAGAAAGACGAAGAGTACCTGATCCTCAAAGAGAACCTTCCCTTTGCCGACGACCGCACGCTCGAATACGTCACCAATTTCCTCGAGCAGGCCCACGCCGCCGATGAGCGCTACAGTGTTCGCGATGGCATCAACATCGCTCGCTATTCCATCAAGCTGAAGAGTCTCGCCACCGATCGCGAGCACGAGCGGCTTGCTCTTGAAATGGCCGTCGTCCAGACCCTGGGTGAGGAGGCGCTGCGTTATGTCCGGCGTGCCAGGCCCGTCGCTTCCTGATTTCTCCAGCCTCGAACGCGGAAGGTTCACCTATCTTCCCGTCGTGCCGGGGCGCCTCGAATTCGCGGTCGAAGTCCGCCGCCGGATCCTCGCCACACGTCCGGACGTAGTCGCCATTGAACTGCCCGCCACGCTCGAAGGCGTCTACCTCGAAGCCGTTGCCCGGCTTCCGCAGATCTCCGTTATCTTCTATAACGACACCGAGTATCGGCCCCGATCCGGCGTCAGGGATGCCGACGCGACCCCGGCCGTTTACGTCCCCGTCGAACCAACCGACCCCTTCGTCGAAGCCATACGCACCGCCCAGGAAATCGATGCGGAAATCGTCTTTGCCGACCCCGACTCAACCGAGCGGCCGCATATTCCGGACGCTTATCCCGATACCTACGCGCTCACCTCGCTCCCGTTTGGTCAATACGTGGAGGCCTATCGCGTTTACCCTCAGCCCCGCACTCCCGAAATCGAGCAGTTTGCCGAAGGGATCGCATGGAAACTGCAGGGTGCCGACCCGATGGCCAACGTCTTGGTCGTCATCTCCCTGAATCTGCTGGATCCGGTTCTCGACGCCATGGAGCAACCGCAGTCTGAGCCGAAGCGCCGTTTGCGCGAAGAGCTCCAGCTCGTCAATCCGCATCCCGATTGTCTGGGCGAAATCACTCTGGAATATCCGTATCTGCAGGAACGTTACGAGACCTCCCGCAAGACGAATGCCGGGGAAGTGGATCGCCGCCGCGTGCAGTTCGCGCTGCTGCGCGAGGCCGAAAAGGCTTACGAGGTAAACACCGGGGACAAAATGCAGGCATGGCAGCGGCGCCTGCTCGCGCGCTACAGCCGCAATCTCGCGGTGATGAATCAGGACCTCACGGCTTCTCTCCACGACATCACGATTTCCGCGCGCGCGATTGTCGATGAGAACTACGCCTGGGATGTTTGGGAAACCGCTTCCCGCTATTCTGCCCAGCAAACTTCGACGGACATCGAAACGGTCAATATCTCAGGAGACGAAGTCTGGCTCAACACCCGAAAGATTCGCCTTCGCCGCCGCCTCGCCAGCACTAAGAGACGGAGGGCCAGCCTCGGACTCAAGCGACGCAAAAAGGAGAGTGTTCCCGGCGAGTGGGCCGCGGAACTCGACGGCAATAACATCTGCTCTTATCCACCCGAAGACATTCTGATCGAAGGCTTCGGGCGCTTCCTGAAGAAGAAGGGCAAGAGTATTCTTTCAGAAGAGCGGTCCACGGTGGAGCCCTTTACCTCCTCGCTTCTGGATGGCATCGATCTCCGCGAAACCATCCGTAACTGGCATGACGGTAAGATCTTCGTGCGCAATCTGCAGAAAATCCAGGGCGAGGTCGGTTCGGTCATCGTGATCTTCGATGACGACAAGGACAGCGCAGGCGAAGGCCGCTACAACTACATGACCACCTGGCTCGGCGAGCACCAGAACGAGTCCGACATGGCGTTCTATTCCACGTTTCCGTTCGATCACCTCGTCGGTCCCGGCATTGGCCGCGCCGAATACGGCGGCTTTCTCATGAGCCTGCCCGCTCGCCGCATGTACGACGTTTGGGCTGACCCCGACTACGATTTCGCCGAAACCAAAGCCGAGCGCCTCCTCCTGGCTGGCCTCGATTACTCCGTCCAGAAGTATGTCGTCTACGTAGCAGCGAAGCCCCCGCGCAGCGTCTTCCGCAACATCGCCGCCCGCTTCGGCCGCACGGTCGTCTACATTCCCATCGGCCAGCTATCGCCGGTGACGATGAAGAAACTCCGCGTCGTCCACGTCCTCGACGGCTACGACAAACGCGAAAGCGCCAAAGACTACATCTGGTAACCCGAGGACCGGATCGTAATTGGCTTTGGGACACGCGGACCCCCGGCCGCGTCTTCCCGGTGACGAATCGCTTCTGACGCGCACAGCTATACCCGTGTTTTCAACAGATTCCTTGGACCCGGTGCCCTCGTGACCCCGGACAGGGTCAACCCCGGTGCCTTCATTCCTGTCGGGCGGCCACCATCTGGATGCTCTGCGCTGATGATGCTAATGGGCCCGAACCACGCTGTGTCCACATCGGTGGACGTTCGGACCAGCGGTGCCAGATTCCTGGCTGTCGCGGGATGTACCCGAAACAAGACCACGCCAGACCGTTCGAGAGGTAATCGGCGTTGAATCGCAATCTGCCAAAAGTCCTTGTCCGAGTGCGTGGGCAAAAGATAACCCGGTCCCCCATCCGGCTGATGATCCCACTGCAGGGATCGCACAAAATATTCTCTGCGGTGTATAGCCGCGCAACGAGTAATAAACCCCTGTCATTCATGACCACCGGCGTACCGACTTCGATCGGGAACGACTCCCCCGTCGAAGCAGTCCGGTATGTCCGCGTATTGCCGGTCCGAAGAGGAAAGACATCCGCCGCGAAGACGGACGGAAGAAACGCTATAGCCGCGAGCGTCGAAAAAGCGCCTTATTCACCCGACTAACGCGGAATTCGCATCCGGAGGAGATCATGCACCTTGGCCGCGTCTGCCCGGCGTTTAGTCGTTCAGTGGACGAGCACGCGTGACGCATGTTGCCCAACGCTGAAAATGAATGACCGAAGTCTTGGCAGGCTTCCTGATATTTTGTCGCCCGGACGCCCGCCTCATGTCGATGGCAGGTAATGGATATCAAATTTGCGGTTCGTGATGAACAAAACCGTGACGTCAGTCTCCGCCGTGGCCCCGTGTTCCATTTCCGTGCCGGCCGGAAACCAAACGAAGTGTCCGGGTCCGAACTCCCCGGCGTGTGTGACCAGGGTTCCCTCAAGCACGTACATGCCATGGGCGCAAGTGTGAATGTGACGGGTGTTGATAACACCGGCGGGGTAGCGCACGATCCGGATCTCGGAGCCTGTTTCAGGATCTTCAATCAGATTCTTGCGGTAGAGCATCTTGCCCAGATGCTCGTTCCAGCGCTCCTCCCACGGCAGCGCGGAGGCATCAATGGCAGTAATTCGATCAGCGTGCACGGGAACAGTATATCTTCGGTGAACTCGCAAGGCGTTCCCCACCGACATCATCGATCCGAATGGCAACGAACGACGGGGGCATAGCGGCACTGGATGATGGATCGCTCATGTTCGGCATTGATTATCTACGGTCACGCCGATCGGAAATATATTTTCTCCCAAATCGACCAACCACATACAGCCAATTTCCGCCTTCCGAATACCTGTTTTTTCCCGCCGCCGTGCCACCGTGAAATCGAAAGGCACACCCCCATGGCAACAGCAGCTCAACTCAGCGCAAATCGCGAAAACGCGCAACACTCAACTGGCCCCCGCACAGCCGAAGGCCGCACCCGCTCCTCCCAAGACTCCCTTCGCTTCGGCCTGTTCTCGGCAAAGAACTGCGTCCAGGCGCACGAAACCGAAGAATACGAAGCCCTGGCCACTGCCCTCTGGAACGACATTCGTCCGCAAGGCACCCTCCAGGAGCTTTTCGCTACCGAACTCATCCGCGCGACCTGGCGTCTCCGGCGCTGCGCCGAAGTGGAAGCCAGCCTCGCCGAACAAACCACCGGCGATCCCATGCTCGATCAGGAACTCCTCCGCACCCAAACCGCCGTCGACCGCGCCCGCTCCCAATCCCACGGCATCATCCGGCGCTCACTCGCCGAAATCCGCCGCCTCCAGGCGGAATCCCCCGCCAACCCGGCACCTGAAGCCCCCGCAAAACGAACCGAACCGGGACCCCGGCCTGCTACCTGTTCGGAGCCGGAAAGCCCTGCTTATCCCCACAACAGGACGGCTGGCGCACAAGCCTCTGGTCACCAAATCGGCCGAAATATGCTGTGCCCCTGCCACTCCGGCCAGAAATATAAGCGCTGCTGCGGTCGAAACGCCCCCGCAATCCTTCATCAGGCAGCCTGAAATGGATGAATGCCGCGAAATGGGTTCGCTTTTTCAAAGTATTGAATCCCTCATTGGGGCTGCGCCGCAGGATTGCCGGATCACCAGTTCGCAGTCCAGCAATGTGTCACGAGCCGGCAGGTGCGGTCTTCGCAACCTCTCCAGCATCGATCGAAGCGCCGTTTCGCCAATCTCGCGGCAAGGCTGGTGAATCGTCGTCAGGGGCACCGGCAGCAGACTGGCGTAATTTACGTCGTCGATCCCCACAATCCGGACATCCTCCGGGATCCGAACCTTCCGCGCCAGCAATGCATGCATCAGCCGCCCTGCGATCCGGTCGTTCGAACAGACAAAACCATCGCAATCCTGTGCCACCTCGGGTAATTCAAACGGGCCGCCCGGCTGCAGAACGAACGTCAAATCCGAACCAGTCGCATCGGCGCAACCGGCCGCCCGTAAACGCGCCGTCGATGCCTGGCCTTCGTAGAGAACGAACCCGATCCGCTTTGCCCCCAGCCGCATCAGATGATCGGCAGCCAGAAAACCTGCCCGCCGGTTGTCGATCCCGACCAGGTCGTACTTCCGCCGCGCCCCCCGCTCCTCGGGCCGCCGGTCCAGCAGAATTACGGCGATGCCCGCTTCATCCAGCATCCGCAGCACGCGCTGGTTGGTGTCATCGGACGGGCTGAGGTACTCCACTGGCGCGAAGAACACGCCTGAAACGCGGTGCGCAATACACTGCTCGCTAAGCTGCAGCACCCGCCTGTCGGCGCCGGTTCCGGCCGGTTCGGAGTGTGGCCACAGCAGACCGCAATGCGCGGCTTCCGGGGCATTCGCGATGCCCTGACAGATCGGCTCGAAGATCTCCGTCTCGCCCAGGTCGGGAATAATCAGACCTAATAACAGATTCTGGCCGGGGGTGGCGTCCCCGTTCCGAACGTAGGTGCCTGAGCCGGCCACACGCTCCACTAAGCCCTGCTGCTGTAACTCACGCACCGCCCGTCCAACGGTTATCCGCGAGGCCCCAAATCGGCGGACCAGCGCCGCTTCGCTCGGGAACTTCTGATTGGGTTCGAATTTTCCGCTGGCCAGTTCGCCGGTCAGTGTGTCCAGGATCTGTTGGTATTTATGCGTCACGACAGTTGTTATATCAGCTTTTTAGGGTTACTGCGAACCTGCTATACTCAGGTCATGGGGAACGCAAAGGAAACTACAAGCGGATACCTTCTGATCAGCGACTTCGATCAGACACTGAGTTTTCACGACTCCGGCATCGTCCTCAGCGACATGCTGGGAATCCCAAACTTCCTGGAGAGGATCGATGGTCTCTCCAAAATCCATCTCGTGCAGCAGGGCGGGGAACTGGCTTACCTGCTCCTGCATGACCCCGATTTCCGCCGAGTGCGCCGCGAGCACCTTTATGAAGTCGGCAAGCGCATCCGACTGAAAGCCAACATCAGTCTGTTGATGAAATTGCTCGAGGATCTGGACGGCCGCCAGTTCTCGTTTTATGTAGCCTCGGCTGCGCCCGAGGAAGTAATTCAATCCGCCCTCGAAGGCATCGTGGCGCCGGATCACATATTTGGGACCCGTTTTCGTTATGCCGAATCGGGCGAAATTGAATCCATTGTTCGTCTTCCGGCCGGTTACGGCAAGGTGGCTGTGCTGGAAGAACTCCGCGCCTCCATGCCCATTAGTCACCATAAGGTGGTCTATGTGGGCGATGGCAGTTCCGACGTTCACGTAATGCTCCACGTCAACCGCCTGGACGGCCTCACGATCGCGGTGTCGGAGAACCCGTACATTACGCAAATCGCCACCCGCACCATCCTCAGCGATGATGCTCTCAGCGTTCTGATCCCGATCATGGAGGAAGTTCTTGGCTGGAACAGCGCCAGGATCCGCTTCTTCCTCGAAGCCCAGGGGTTCGCTCTGCAGGAGTGGAGCAAGATCCGGACCGACAGCATTACGCTCTGTCCCATACCGCCCGGCCCAATGCCGGCCGTCACGATACCTGAGATTCAGTAAGCATGAGTCATGCCCTCGAATATCCGGTGGCGGTGAGACCCGCCGCTTCTGTCGGTGTCGTGAGCAGATTTCTGGTTCACGGGCTGCTGGTCTCGACATGGGTCTCCCGCATTCCCGCGATGAAGGAATCGCTTCATCTGAGCGACGGTGCTCTGGGGCTTGTGCTCCTGGGAATTGCCATCGGGTCACTGCTCGGCATTCCGACCAGTGGCTGGCTCGTCGGTCGCTTCGGCAGTCGGCGGGCAAGTACCTGGACGAACGCCGGATTTTGCCTCGCGCTTGTGCTCCCGGTTTTGGCGCGGGATGCCACACAACTATTCCTGGCGCTGTTACTCCTGGGAGCGATGGCCGGAGCGGACGATGTCGCGATGAACTCGCAGGCCGTGTCCCTTGAGAAACAACTGGGGACTCCCGTGATGTCACGGTTTCACGCCATGTTCAGCCTCGGCGGCATCGTGGGAGCAGGGATAGGCGCGCTGATCGCCCACGTCGGGATTGCTGCGCCTGTCCACCTCACTGCGGCGGCTGCCCTGATTCTCGCGTTTTCACTCAGCACTGCGCCGCTGCTGCAGGAGGCCACCACCCCGGCACCGTCCACAACGAAAGCGCGCTTCAGGGTGCGCGACCTGTCCGTTCCGCTACTGGCGCTCAGCGTCATCGGCTTCTGCATCTTCCTCTCGGAGGGCGCTATCGCCGACTGGACCGCTGTCTATCTTAAACAGATCCTCCACGCTGACGACGGGACAGCGTCCGCCGGGTACGCCGTTTTCAGCGCAGCCATGTTTATCTTCCGGCTCGCCGGAGATCGCATAACCGCCCGTCTCGGCCGCCTCTGGACAATCCGCGGCGGAGCCCTCCTGGCGGCAGCCGGCCTGGCTATCGCCCTGATCGCCCCGCACCCGCTTTGGGCCTTCCCCGGACTCGCCATGGCTGGCGCAGGTTACTCGTCCATCATCCCCGTGGTGTTTGCTGCGGGGGGACGCGTCAGCCCGACGAACGAAGGCGCGGGAGTCGCCGTCGTCAGCGGCTTCGGCTCTCTCGGCTTTCTCGCCGGGCCGCCGGCCATCGGAGCCGTTTCCCAGTTGAGTTCCCTGCGCGCGGGGCTCTTCCTCGTCGTCGTTCTCGGCCTCCTCGCCAGTGCTCTCGTGACGGTAGTGGCCCGCACTACCAGCCGCAGCTTTGATACGATGTGAGCCGTAAGCGCGAGGGCTTTCAGCATGAGCACAGAGACCACCCGAAGAGACCTTCTCACCGGTACGCTTCGCGGCGCTGCCGTAACCATGACAGCTGCCAGCTACTCGCGGGTGATGGGCGCTAACGCCAGGATCCGCTACGGCATAATCGGGGCCGGCGATCGCGGCCAGCACGACATGGACATGTTCACCACGAACGCCGACGTTGAAGTTGCGGCCGTGTGTGACGTCTATGCCGCGAAGATCGATCAGGTAAAGACAAAGCATCCCGATGCGAAGTCTTACAAAGACCACCGCCTCTTGCTGGAACAGAAGGACATCGACATCGTGCAGGTGACCACGCCGGATCACTGGCATGCGATCTGCGCGATCGACGCACTGAATGCCGGCAAGGATGTCTACTGCGAGAAGCCTCTCACCCTCAAAATGGAAGAGGGTCCGAACATCGTGAAGGCCGCGCGCGTGAATGAGCGCATCTGCCAGGTGGGCATGCAGCAGCGTTCCGGCAAGCACTATCTGCAGGCGAAGGCCGAGTATATCGATTCGGGTAAGATCGGCAAGGTCACGCTTTGCCGCACATGGTGGCACGGGAATACCTATCACCTGCGGAAGGCGCCTGCCTCATTGGCCACGCGCCCTTCGAATCTGGACTGGGCGCGCTTCCTTGGCCCCCTGAAATGGCGCGATTACGACCCGCAGCAATACTTCAACTGGCGCGCCTACCTCGACTTCGGGGGCGGGCAGGTGACGGACCTTTTCACCCACTGGATCGACGTGGTCCACATGTTCATGGGTCAGGATATTCCGTTTTCTGCGCAGGCCGCCGGAGGTGTCTACAACTACAAGGACGGCCGCACCGCTCCCGATACAATCAACGTTCTGCTGCAGTATCCGGGCGACTATACAGCCACCTTTGAGGCCACGCTCGCGCCCGGAATCTCAGGTGCGGCAGTGGAGATCTGCGGCACCCAGGGACGGCTCTACATTGACCGTTCGCACTTCGAGTTCTTCCCCTTGGGACGGGACGCGAAGTCGACCGTGGTCAAAGTGGAAGCGGGCCCTGACCCGCTCACCCAGGCGCACGTGAACAATTTTCTGGACTGCGTCAAATCGCGAAAACTCCCCAACGGAGACGTGCTCATCGGTCACCGTTCCGCGCAGGCTTCTCACTTGGGCAATATCTCGTATATGCAGAAACGGCGGCTCGACTTCGATCCGATTCGCGAAGAAATTCTGCCTTTATAACGATTGCTACACTGGATTTTCATGCTATCCGCAACGCAGCTGCGCCCTGGAATGGTGGTCAAGTTTAACAACGAACTGTATTCGGTGTTCAGTATGAGTCACAGGACACCGGGAAACCTTCGCGGTTTTGTACAGGTGAGGATGCGCAGCCTGCGCAGTGGCTCCATGATGGAGCACCGGTTCTCGTCCGAAGACAAGGTGGAAAAGGCGATCCTGGACGAGCAGCAAATGGAGTATTTGTACGACGACGGCGAATACTTCTATTTCATGAACACTGAGAATTACGAGCAGATGCACCTGACGAAAGACTTGTTGGGTGATGCCACCGATTATCTGATTCCGCAGCTCAAAGTTCACGTCGAGTTCTACGAAGGCAAGCCGATCAGCGTCGAACTGCCCGCAACGGTTGATCTGACTGTAGTAGAAACCGAGCCCGGGTTAAAAGGCTCCACAGTTTCGAACGTGACCAAGCCGGCCAAGATGGAAACCGGTCTCGTGGTGCAGGTGCCCGCCTTCATAGTCGAAGGCGAGAAGATTCGGGTGAACACCTCCGAAGGCACGTACCAGGAACGCGCTTAAAGGCAGCGGCGGGCAGCTTCGATACCGCTGACCATTGCGCCGTGGACCGTGCCCATGTGTCCTTCCGGGCAGACTGTCTCACCTGCGAAGAAGAGCGTATCGTCCACTGGTTCGGCGAGATACCGCCGGGCTTTGGCCCCATTCACTCGCCCGTAGCTATATGCCCCGAGCGACCAGGGGTCGCGGTTCCAGTTGTGGAAGAATGCGGCTTCCGGTTCGCCGGGATCTTTGCCCAGAATGCCATGCAGGGATTCGAGCGCGATCCGGATAATCTCATCGTCCTCCAGGCCCGTTAGCACATCGCCTTTCCGACCACCGGCCCAGCCCGTGATCACGCTTGTCTGGACAGGATGCGGTGTCCACCAGACGGGGAACGGTTGATCACCATGGATGAAGCTGAGTTCCGGGCCGGGAGCTTCCGCAAACCTAAACGTGACACGGAGGGCCGATCCCGTCACGATTGCCGCCCGTCCGGCGGCTACGCTGGCCGGTTCGGGGTCGATCGGAATCGCGAACGGCATGGTGACGATCGCGCGTGGTGCCTCAAAGACCTGGCCGTCGGCTTCAACTGTCACCAAACCCGGCGTCCAACGGACTTCCCGCACGGGCGTCGACAACCGGACATCCAGCCCCCGCGACAGGAACTTAGGGACGGAGTCGTAGCCGCTCAGAACGCGAAACGAGCGGTCGCCTTCAATTGAGTCGGCCGCCCGCTTTTCCTGGAGCAACCATTCGATGCTGACGAGATCTTTCGACGCGGCATTGAACCCCTCGATGTAGCCCGTGACAGCCTGCTTCACCTGTTCCGGAGCCTGGAATGCATCGATGAACTGCCCGAAGCTCTGTTCAGGCTCCTGCGCCATGGCCTTGAACACAGCCCGCATTCCATCGGGACCGCCGCCTTCCAGCTCCAGCACCGGGACCACCGCAGCCCGCAGTAAATTCCAGAGCACGGGGTGCGCGCCATGAACAAACTCCGCGCCGAGTTCGATGGGTACTGGCGTCAAGGGATCGTGTACTGTATGGACGCGTCCGCCGATGCGATCCCGCGCTTCGAGCACAACCACGCTGCGTCCTGCGCGGACCAGTTCACGGGCAGCGGCGAGGCCGGACACGCCGGCCCCTATAACCACCACGTCCATCAGCTTGCTGCGAGTTGTCTCAATACGAATGGCAGAATGCCGCCGTTGCGGAAGTACTCGGCTTCCTGCGGGGTATCCACGCGCGGCACTGCTTCGAACAGGATCTCCGAGCCATCCTCGGCTACGGCCTTCACGGACACGCGGGAGCATTTCTCCACGGCGTCGCTGACACCGGTGAAGCTGAAGCTCTCACGCCCCGTCAGGCCCAGTGACGCAGCCGTTTCGCCGCGTGCGAACTGCATCGGCAGCACGCCCATGCCGACCAGATTGGTGCGGTGAATGCGCTCGAAGCTTTCCGCGATTACGGCCTTCACGCCCAGCAGTGCGACGCCCTTCGCCGCCCAGTCGCGCGAAGACCCGGAGCCGTATTCCTTGCCCGCGATGATGATCAGCGGCGTGCCTTCCTGCTGGTACTTTATGGAAGCGTCATAGATGAACATCTGCTCGCCATCCGGCAGGTGAACCGTCCACGGGCCTTCGGTGCCGGGCGCAAGTTGATTGCGCAGCCGCACATTAGCCAGCGTGCCGCGCACCATCACTTCGTGGTTGCCGCGACGCGCTCCGTATGAGTTGAAGTCCTTCGGCAAGACACCCTGCTCTACCAGATACTTTCCAGCCGGGCTGGTGGCCGCGATAGAGCCCGCGGGGGAGATATGGTCCGTCGTGATGGAATCGCCCAGCAGCGCCAGCGCGCGGGCATGGGAGATCTCCGCAATGGGTGCATTCGGATCCACCATGTTGTCGAAGTAAGGCGGCCTCTTAATGTAGGTGGAGGTCTCATCCCAGACGTAAATGCTGCCCGTGGGCACCGGAAGGTTTTGCCAGTTCAAATCCCCTTCGAATGCCTTCTCGTATTCGGTGCGGAACATCTCGGCATCGATAGTGGAACGGATGGTCGCGTCGACCTCTTCGGGTGTTGGCCAGATGTCTCTCAGGTAGACGGGCTCGCCGTCCGAGCCGATGCCGAGAGGATCGGAGCTGATGTCGAAATCTACGGTTCCGGCCAGCGCGTATGCCACAACGAGCGGCGGCGAGGCCAGGTAGTTCGCCTTCACCTGTGGGTTCACCCGGCCTTCGAAATTCCGGTTGCCGCTGAGGACCGCAGCCACGACCAGATCTTCCGTTTTGACTGCTGTAGAAACCTCTTCGGGCAGGGGACCGCTATTCCCGATACAGGTGGTGCAGCCGTAGCCGACCAGATTGAAATTCAATGCGTCCAGATACGGTGTGAGCCCCGCCTTATCGAAGTAATTGGTGACGACCTTGGAGCCGGGCGCGAGACTGGTCTTAACCCACGGCTTCGATTTCAGGCCCTTCTCCACCGCCTTCTTCGCGAGCAGGCCGGCGCCCACCATCACCGAAGGATTGGAGGTGTTTGTACAACTGGTGATGGCTGCGATGACCACGGCGCCACCGGAGATCTGTAAGTCCTCACCGGCCATATTGAGATGAGCGGTCTTCGAGGTTGCATCTTTGAACGCGTTGCTGAAGTTGCCCTTCACCTCGGAAAGCGTGAGCCGATCCTGTGGGCGCTTCGGACCCGCCATGGACGGTACAACCGTGGAGAGATCGAGTTCGAGAGTGTCGTTGAAGATGGGATCCGGCGTCTCATCGGTGCGGAAAAGGGTCTGCGCTTTCGAGTATGCTTCCACCAGTTCAATAACATGAGGGTCGCGGTTGGAAGTGCGCAGGTAATCGAGCGTGCCCGCGTCCACCGGGAAGAATCCGATGGTGGCGCCGTACTCCGGGGCCATGTTGGCGATGGTGGCGCGGTCGGCAACGCTGAGCGCGCTCAGGCCGGCGCCATAGAATTCCACAAACTTACCCACTACGCCCTTCTTACGAAGCATCTGGGTCACGGTGAGCACAAGGTCAGTGGCCGTGCAGCCTTCCGGCAACTTGCCGTGAAGCTTGAATCCGATCACGGGAGGCAGCAGCATGGAGCAGGGCTGACCGAGCATGCAGGCTTCGGCTTCGATACCGCCCACGCCCCAGCCAACCACGCCCAGGCCATTGATCATGGTCGTGTGAGAATCGGTGCCGACAAGCGTATCGGGGTAAGCCGTCCAGGAGCCGTCCGCATTCTGCGAGCGGAAGACCACCGTGGCGAGATATTCCAGGTTGACCTGGTGGACGATGCCTGTATCGGGCGGCACCGCGCGGAAGTTCTTGAATGCGGTTTGCGCCCAGCGGAGCAGGGTGTAGCGCTCGCGGTTGCGGCTGAATTCGAGCGCGGCGTTGATGTCGAAGGCGTTCTTGTTGCCGTACTCGTCCACCTGGACGGAGTGATCGATGACGAGATCGGCGGGCATGAGCGGGTTGGCTTTGGAAGGGTCGGCTCCCATGGCCGCCAGGGCGTCGCGCATAGCCGCGAGATCGACCACGCAGGGTACGCCGGTGAAGTCCTGCAGCAGAACACGCGCGGGCATGAACGAAATCTCGTTGACGCCGGTGTCCCCGGTCATGACCTTCTCGATGTCAGAGGTCCTCACCTTGCGGCCGTCTTCACAGCGCAGCAGATTCTCCAGCAGAATCCGGTGTGAGACCGGCAAGTCCGCGATCTTCGCGAGACCTTTCTCTTCGAGCGTGGCAAGACGGAAATATCGGTATTCGGTGCCGCCCACATTCAACGTGGCTTCGGTACCAAAGCTGTTCTGGCTCATGGGATTACCTTCAATATATCGAACGGGTATGGATGAGGTTGGATACTGGACTCATGAATTTTGCTCGACATCTCTTTCTGGTTGCCGTTGCCGCGACATTGCAGGCGCAAAGCCCGCACGAGGGCAATAAGCCATTCCCGCCATATAAGGTGATCGGGAATATCTATTACGTGGGTGCGGACGACATTACTTCGTATCTGATAACGACTCCGCAAGGGCACATCATCCTGAACACCGGGTACGAAGATACGGTGCCGATCATTCGGGACAACGTACGCGCGCTCGGCTTCAGGCTGGAGGACGTGAAGATCATGTTGAACGGGCAGGCGCATTTCGACCATGTGGCGGGGCAGCATGATTTGCAGGCGCTGACCGGAGCGAAGATCTACTCGAGCGCGAAAGAGGTTGCCGTGGTGGAGAGTGGCGGCGCCAAAGATCCACGCTTCGGAAAGGAGCACACGTTCGCGCCTGTCCATGTGGATCATGTCGTGAAGGACGGTGAGAAGGTGCAGCTTGGCAGTGTCATTGTGGTGGCACATCTGACGCCGGGGCACAGCCAGGGATGCACCACGTGGACCATGACCGTGGCAGAAGGCGGCAAGACTTACAACGTAGTGTTCGTGGGTGGGACCGGCATCAACCCCGGCGTGTATCTCGTAAAAAACCCGACGTGGCCCGGCATCGCGGACGATTATGAGAGGACGTTCAAGGTGCTGCGCAGCCTGCCGTGCGACATCTTCCTGGGCGCGCACGGCGTCTACTACGGAATGCTGGAGAAGCGAAAACGCATGGAAACGGCGAAAGCGAATCCGTTTATAGACCCGCAAGGGTACAAAGATTTCATAGATCACTCTGAGAAGGTGTTCCGGGCCCAGTTGGCCGCTGAGGGCGGCAAGTAAGTTGCAGGTAATCCTGTTAATCTGAACCTGTTGGATACGCTGAGCGAAAACAATCCGGCTGAACGTAATCCGGGAGGATACCCGCGCGAAGACGTTCGCCGGATGCTGGACGTCTCCGAGCGCCAGTTGCGTGCCTGGGAAAAGCAGGGTTTCGTCAAGCCTTCGGAGGTATTTGGATTTTCCGATCTGCTGGCGCTGAAAACCCTCCGGAAACTGCGTGAGTTCGAGATTTCGCCCCGGCAGATCCAACTGGCGATCACGTCACTGCGTAAGCGGCTTAAAGACATCGATCATCCGCTGGCACAGTTGCGAATTACAGCGGAAGGCAAGCGCATTGCGGTGCACGTCTCCGGTAACAAGATGGATTCGATCAGCGGGCAGTTGCTGTTCGACTTCGATGCCAAAGAGATTGAGAAGCTGCGCTCCTTCCCGGTGGCGGCCCCCGAAAATTCAAAGGCGGCGATTGCCAAAAAGGAAGACAATGAGCGCCAGGCAGAAGTCTGGTTCCAGCGGGGGCTGACGCTGGAAGAGACCGGGGCGCCCGTGAGTGAGGCACTGGCCGCTTACCGGAAGGCGATTGAACTGAATCCGGAGGCGTCCGGAGCGCTGGTGAACCTGGGAACGATTCACTTCCGGATGAAGAAGATGAAGGAGGCGGAGGCGTTTTACTCCCGCGCTCTAAAGGCTGATCCGGACTATCCGCTTGCCCATTTCAATCTGGGAAATCTGCATGACGAGCAGGGCAGCACCGAAGAAGCCAGGAAGTATTACCTGAGCGCGATTGCCCTGAATCCGCGCTATGCGGATGCATATTTCAATCTTGCTCTGCTGTGCGAGCGCAATGATGAAATTTTGCGCGCGATCGGTTATTGGCAAGCCTATCTGAAGCTCGACCCCGCCAGTTCCTGGGCGCGCGCGGCGCGGAAACAACTGGACCGCCTGAAGCAAACGGTCCGACACAAGTAGGCTACTGCAGTTCCTTTCTGATCAGCGGTACTATCTGCGACGCTTCGAAGACTGAGTTGTACTTTTTGCCATTGAGGAAGAAGGTAGGTGTGCCTGCCACGCCGGCCGTCTCTCCTTCCTGCTCTTCGGCGCGAACGCGTGCCTTGAACTTGTGGCTGTCAATATCGGCTGTGAACTTCGGAATATCGAGCTTCAGTTCTTTGGCGTAGGCCATGATGCGTGCCCGTCTCAGATCGGGGAAGCCGGCATAGAGCAGATCGTGCATTTCCCAGAACTTGCCCTGGGCCTGTGCGGCCAGTGCCACTTCGGCGGCGAACTGAGCGTCGGAATGCGAGTCGAGCGGGAATTGTTTGAAGATCAGTTTCACGTCCTTCGGCATCTGCCGCATCACTTCTTTCATTTGTGCCACGGCCTTTGAGCAATAAGGGCACTGAAAGTCGGAGAACTCGACGATCGTCATGCGTGCGTTGGCAGGGCCCAAGACGGGATCGCCAGCGGTGGATATCTGGACAGGGTCGTCGAGAACGGGAGGACCTTCTTTGGCGACACGTTCCAGTTCGGCCCTGATAGCCGCACTGTCTTTGCCTTCTCCCGTTAATTTGACGATTGATCCGGTGAGTTTTCGGCTAACGCCGCAGGACGGATCTTTGACGCGGCATTCAGCCAGCTTCATGCTGCAGCCGCAACTGCAACCTTCGGTCTGCATGACGCGGAGCGCGGATTGTTTCTTTGGGCCGGCCAAACCTTTCCAGTCGACTCCGGGCAGATCGGTGACACTTTGCCATGTGGCCTGACCCAGGCAGAGAAGGGCAACGAAGAAGGGGAGTACAAGTCTGCTGAAACTCACGCCTTCTATCTTCTCAGATTTATCGCGGGTCTTTCGCGCCAGTGCTCTCTTGCATCAGGGCTGTAAAAGGGTACAATCGGAGCTTGGGGCGTTTCTGCGGAGCAGGTGACACCTATCATTTTTGATCCAACACTCAAGAATGAGGGAGTCGGCCCAAGCAGCGCTGGTGTGCTGGTCCCTGCCGGTTTGACAGCCGGTGGATGACCCCTAAAGGCGCTCGGTTGATTCCCACCCTTAACAAAAGGGGGTCAAAACCGGGATGTTACGGCCGAGCGGTGCGCTCCAAGTCTTTACTCTTGTCCGAAACATGAAAAAGGGCGGGATCCACCTCTGTGAATCCCGCCCTTTTGTTGCATTGGCTGATTAATTACGGTTTGGCCGGGGGTGCGGATTCCGCGGCAGGCAGGAGCCGTACACTGCTGGCAGCGATTTTGCCGTTCCGATCCATGCCAAGTTCGAAGGACACTTTCACGCCGGGAACAAGATCTGTCGCCTGTCCCTGATGCAGCCTGGAAATATGGAAGAAGATGTCCTTGCCGCCGCCATCCGGGCGCAGGAATCCAAATCCTTTTTCCTCAAAGTACGTCATCACAGAGCCCGTTTGAGCTTCTGTCGAACCATCTTCCGAACTCTCGCCTGATGCGGCGATGGCCGAGTGCTGCGGACGGCCGGTTTTGTCTCCTACTCCCTGTTTCAGTAAGGCCAAGTCTTCATCGGTCAGTTCGCCGCCCGAAGGCTGACTGGTGGCCACAGGCATTTTGAGATTGGGGTTTTTCTTAAGAGAGTCTTCGAAAAGACGTTTCTGTCTGGCGTTCAAGCTT
>JAUZEU010000046.1 GCA_030838885.1 Bryobacterales bacterium
TCCTCACAAAGCAGTGGAATTTAAACTTCGCGCCCCAGTGGTGCTTTTCCGTTCTGCCGCAAGCGGCGGAACGAGAATCTTTAGACCGAAACGATGGCCTGCATGTTAGTGAAGGCCGTATCCCTCCTGTTATCTCCCTCGCAAATCATCAAACCGAGCAATCGGTACAAGCCGGTATACCGGCAGACAAGGAAGTCCAGGGAACGTAACCTGGCACTCTAAAAACAATGAACGTACAAACCTTTGAAGTCGATCTCGACGGCAAAAAGCTAACGCTTGAAACCGGCAAAATTGCGAAACAGGCCAGTGGCGCTGTGGTTGTCCGGATGGGCGACTCAGTGGTACTCGTCTCGGCCTGCTCCGCCCCCCGCCCGAAGCCCAATCAGGGCTTTTTCCCCCTCACCTGCGACTACCGCGAATATACTTATGCAGCCGGCAAGATCCCCGGCGGGTATATCAAGCGTGAAGGCCGCCTTTCTGAAAAGGAAGTGCTGACCAGCCGAATGATTGACCGCCCGCTGCGGCCTTTGTTCCCCGAAGGGTATCTGAACGATACTCAGATCATCGCGATGGTGCTTTCCGCCGATCCTGAAACGGATCCTGGCGTTCTCGCGATCATCGGCGCCGGCGCGGCGCTGGCGATTTCCGATATCCCCTTCCACCACCTGGTCAGCGCAGTGCGCGTTGGCATGGTGGATGGGAAGTATGTTGCCTGCCCCACCTACACCGAATCCAGAGCCTCCAAACTCAACATTATTGTTGCGGGTACGGAGCAGGGAATTGTCATGGTGGAAGCGGGTGCGCAGCAGGCGTCCGAAGATGAAGTCCTTGGCGCTCTGGAATACGGCCACGCGTGCTGCAAAAAGATCGCTGTCGCTCTGAAGCAACTCGTTGCGACTGCAGGCAAGACGAAGAAAGAGTTCAAGGCTCCCGAAGTCAACGCCGAACTTCAGGCTGAGATCGAGAAGAAGTTCCGTGCCGAGCTCACCGACGCTCTCGATACCAGGAAATACGGAAAGCTGGAAAGCTACGCTCGTGTGGATGCTCTCCGTGACCGTGCCGTTGCCGAAGCTCCGGACGATCAGAAGTCCGAAGCGGGTAAGCTCTTTGATGCGCTGAAGGAAAAGATCTTCCGCGACGAGATTCTCGACGCGCACCGTCGTCCCGATGGCCGCGGTTTCGAAGAAGTCCGTGAGATCTGGGGCGAATCCAGCGTGCTGCCGCGCACCCACGGTTCCGCCATCTTCTCGCGTGGCGAGACCCAGGCGCTGGTTACCGTCACACTCGGCACCAAAGACGATGAACAGCGTGTGGAACTGCTCGAAGCCGGTGAAAGCTTCAAGCGCTTCATGCTGCACTACAACTTCCCGCCGTTCAGCGTTGGTGAAGTCGGCTTTATGCGTGGTCCGGGCCGCCGCGAAATCGGTCACGGTGCGCTCGCAGAACGCGCCGTCAGCGTCGTTCTTCCGGATGAATCTAAGTTCCCGTATACCCTTCGTGTGGTCAGCGATATTCTGGAATCCAATGGTTCCAGCTCAATGGCATCAGTCTGTGGTGCGAGCATTGCGCTGATGGATGCCGGTGTGCCGATCACGGCTCCGGTGGGCGGAGTCGCCATGGGTTTGGTGAAGGAAGGCGATAAGCACGCCATCCTGACCGATATCGCGGGCGCCGAAGATCACTACGGCGACATGGATTTCAAGGTTGCGGGCACCACTGAGGGCATCACGGCCCTCCAGATGGACATCAAGGTTCCGAACGTCACTACGGAACTAATGAAACAAGCGCTCGATCAGGCAAAGCGTGGTCGCCTGCACATCCTCGGCAAGATGGATGAGGTGATCAAGGGTACTCGCGAGGAGATGTCGCCCTACGCTCCACGTATTTACACCACCAAAATCCCGCAGGATAAGATCCGCGACGTCATCGGACCGGGCGGCAAGGTCATCCGCGGCATCATCGAGCAGACAGGCGTCAAGATCGATGTCGAGGATGATGGCACCATTCACGTGGCGTCCAGCGATCCGGACGCAGCTAAGAAAGCGCTCCAGATTATCGCTGACCTCACGGCGACGGCGGAAGTCGGGAAAACCTATCTCGGTAAGGTTGTGCGGCTGGTCGATTTCGGTGCGTTCGTCGAAATTTTCCCCGGCACGGACGGCCTGCTTCACATCAGCGAAATCGCGGAAAACCGTATCAAGGAAGTTCGGGACGAGCTGAAAGAAGGCGATCAGATTCTGGTGAAGGTGCTGGGTCTGGAAGGCAACAAGATCAAGCTGAGTCGCAAAGCTGTCCTGAAAGAGCAGCGCGAAAAGCTGGCCAAGCAGTAATCTGGTCGACTACAACTTGCAGTAAAGAAAAAGCGAACCCAAATGGGTTCGCTTTTTCTTTTGCGGGATGCTGATCTGATGGCTAGCCCTTCAACCCGGCCAGCCACCTTTCTCGCAACAGAGGTAAGTCGTTCAAAGCCGAAAGAGAATGGATATCCTTCAGGCCAGTGGTTTCCACCAGGAACTTAACGAACGATTGCGCCAGCACGTAAAACGGCGCTGCAGCGTTCCGCCGGTCGGTCAGATCGGGTTCCTGCAGTGCGGTTCCCACGTAGGGCAGCATCGCCTTGCCCCGCTCGTTCCCCAGCCAGCGGACCGCGTCCTGATCCACACCCGCATTGCCGCGGCGTGTGAAAATCTGGCCATCGTACCCGCCTGCATGTTCGCTCACATAACTCTGCACAAAGGACGCATAGCCCTCGCCCAGCCAGACCGGGCACTCGTCGCAGGGCAGCAGCACATGCGCCGTTTCGTGCAGATAGGGAGCCGACCGCGTACGCACTCGCTCTAACGGCAGATAAACGGATCGCCGCCGCGCCCGGGAAATGTCCACCCTGCCGTTCACGAAGTAGCTGATCTTCTGCTCCGGCACCGTAATGCCCGCGAATTTCGCGATATCTCCTATTCCGCGCTCCAGCAAGGCCGAAAACTCGTCCATTGCCTGATTCGATAACGCGCCAGACTCGTAATACACCAACGCATGCTCACCCTCGCGGACAACACTGTTGGACTGCAAGGCCAGACACTGGCCAGCCAACACCAGGAGCCCGATACCCAACCGCACCGCTAAAACCTCCTGCGATGGAACATCGACCTCATCCCCATGACCGTCTCCGGCGCTCCGGTCACCAAATTCTCCGGGAACCTGGCCGGGTTCAGCATTTGGTCGTAAATAAGCCCCGCGGCATTCGTATTCAGTCCGAGTCCCGCCAGATACTGCAGGCGCAGGTTCCGATCCCGATTGATCTGCGCATCCTTTATCCACTCGCGCAAGTCCGATGCCTGCGCCGCATAAGTCGACAGCAATTCCAGCGCGGACCCATATCCCGCACTCTGCAGCGAAGCTTTCACGCCCCGGTTTTCCGGCAGATCCAACCGACGCTGCATCCCGTTGATGTCGATCTTCAGCGGATGCAATTGACCCATCAGCACCAGATCGTAGCCTTCGCCATCTGTATTCACGTTGCCCCAAATGGTGCCGTTCGGGAACGCCTCGAAGAACGTGGCTATCTCGCTGCGAACCGCCTCCACCGTGCTCTCGTAAAGCGGCACCCATTGCGTCACGAAACCGCCCGGATTCAGATGCCGCTTGCACATTTCGAAGTACTCGGTCGTGTAGAGCGACGCCATACCCTTTACAAAAGGATGGATCGGATCGGAAGTAATAATGTCGTACTTGTCCTTGCTCGTGAGCACGAAGTGGCGGGCATCATCATAGTGAATCTGCGTCCGGGGATCCTTGAGCACGTGATGATTTTCATTGCCGAAGTACTTGTCCGACTGGGGCGGAATGTCGGGCTCAATCTCGCAGATGGTTATACGCTTCACCTCCGGATGCACGACGAAAGACCCCGCCGTCACGCCGGCTCCGAAGCCTACAATCAGCACCGACTGCGGCTTCTGATGAAGCAGCGCCGGCAAATGCCCCAGCATTCGCTGCAGGCTCATGTCCTGCGGCTCCGTCGACGCTTCCACCTTGCCGCTCACATGGAAGTAAATGGTGCCGCCTTCCCAACGCGACCACGCCGCTGAAGAGTTCATGCCCTCAGCCTCGTGCAGCAGTTCCCAGCTGCCCGTGGTGGAAGGCAAACGCCTGCCGAAGCCGATCAGCTTCCACGGAATGGCAGGAATCGTCCAGGCGAGCAGCCCGGCAGCGGCGACGCAGCCCACCAGCTTCAGCACGGGCTTATGCATCACGCCATCCAGCACCACCACGGCTCCCATAGCCGAAAGAACAACCAGCAGTTGCTGCGAGCCCAGGGTTCCAATCGACGGAATAAACACCACACTGAACAGGATGGAACCGAGAATCGCCCCAACGGTATTGGCACCATAGATGCCGCCCACCAGCCGCGCCGGATCCTGCTCCGCTGCAGCCACACTCGCCAGAGCGAGAGGAAAACTTGCACCCCACAGGACCGCCGCCGGAAAAATCGCTACCGTACACCGCCAGACGTCACGGAGAAAGTCTTTCCACGGACCAGCCGACGAGTTCAGGTTTCCGGCCCAATAGGGCAGGGAGTTCGACAGCATGAAAGCCGCATACGCCACCGCAATGCAGAGGAACAGCTGGCTGAGCCCAAGCCAAATGCGCGCCTGGCCCTTGCGGTGCGCCAGGTGGGACCCACCCGCGCTGCCCAGGCCCAGCCCCACCAGGAAAACTCCAAGAATAATGGAGAAGGTGTACGTGGTGGGCCCCAGCATCAGGGCGAGAATTCGGGTCCAGACAACTTCCGCTCCCAGAGCGCACAATCCGGATACGCCGATCGCGAAATAAACGGGCCAGCCCGGCCCTGCTGCTTCCGGCACAGACGCTTCTTCCGCGATCCCATCAGATACTACCTGAGCCCCGGCGATCTTCTCCAGCCCGAACGCCCCCAACGCGACTACCACGTTCAAACCCGCCGCGACATAGCTCGCAAAAGCCATGTCATACACCCGAAGCAGGTAGAAGCCGGCGGCAAAACATCCCACCACCCCTCCGACGATATTGGCGCCGTAGAAATATCCCCACCAGGCGGCCGCGCCCCGACGGCCCGCCACCCATCGCGAAATGGCAGGAAGAGTCGCACCCATCAGCAAAGTCGGCGGCAGCAGACAAATCGCGCACGCGATACCGCGCAGCATAATGCCGGGTAAACCATTGGAAACGGCTGCAATATAAAGATGCTCCACAGCGGGCAGCCCGAACAGCACAAGGATGCCAAACCCGGCCGTTCCGAGTTCCAGCAGCGCGTAAACGCGCAACGGATTCCGCCGCGCCGAAATCACCCGAGCGAACAGAACGCTGCCCAGACACATGCCACCCATGTATGTGCCCAGCAGCACGGCAAGCGATACCGCCGATGACCCGATTACAAGCTGCAGCAGTTGCAACCAGACGATTTCGTAGATCAATCCGGCGGCTCCGCTTGCGGCAAAAAGGACTAACGGGAAAGGAAGAAGCCTGCCGGATGCAGGCGTGGAATTTGTGTCGGAAGAATGCACTGTCGAAGCGCTAATCATACCGTGCCCCCGTACGAGCCACTCCCGAAGTACCGGTCGGACCATTGATTCCACCCTGGACAAGTGGTAGTATCGCGACACACAGGGTTTTTTACAGGGTTCCAGTCTCACCCCGTAATGGAGAAATTACATGAGTCCCAGCCGTTCCGGAGCTGTCATCCGGAGTCTCGCCGTACGCAGTCTTCTGTGCCTTGCGCTATGCGCACTCAGCACTTTCGCTCAATCTGAACGCGGCACCATCACCGGCGCCGTTCGCGACAGCTCAGGAGCTGTTGTGCCCTCAGCCAAAATCAGCATCCGAAACGCAGCTACCAACGTAAATATCGAGGCTGTCTCGAATGCCGCCGGGGAATATACTGTTCCCAGCCTCTCGCCCGGCGCTTATTCCGTGCGTGTGGAAAAAGCAGGCTTCCGGCCCGCTGTTACCAGCGGCATCAATCTGGATGCAGCCCAAACCGTGCGCGAGGACATTACTCTGGAAGTTGGGTCTTCCACGCAGGCGATCGAAGTAACCGCTTCCGCGGTGCAGTTGCAAACCGAAGACGCCAAATCCAGCGTCACTCTGCAAAACAAGCTGGTTGACGATCTGCCACTGGTGGTCGGCGGCACCATCCGCACGCCCTTCGATCTGGCGGCACTCATTCCGGATGCCAAGAATCTGGGCGGCAACAATGGGTTTAGCCTTGGTGGCGGTCAGGCGGCTTCTTACGGAACGTCGCTCGATGGTGTCTCCACGAACACCAGCCGCGCGCTTTCAAAAAGCTGGGTTTCCTCCAACGCTCCCTCCGTGGAAGCGATCGACCAGTTCACCGTCGATACCAACGGTTTCAAAGCGGAATACGGCCACGCGGGCGGCGGCAACATGACTTTCGTTTCGAAGTCCGGAACCAACTCATATCATGGCTCTGCCTACGAATTTCTGCGCAACAACGCCTTCGACGCGAACAACTGGTTTAACAACCGCTCCGGCATCCCGATCTCGATTTACAAGCAAAACGACTTTGGCGCGACCGTGGGTGGTCCCGTCTGGATTCCGAAGGTCTATCACGGTAAGGACAAGACGTTCTTCTTTTTCTCCTATGAAGGATTCCGGAACCGCGCTGGCGGGAATGGCGCCAACTTCACCGTTCCGACGGCGGAAATGTACAACGGCGACTTTAGTAAGTGGGTCACTTCGACGGGAGCGCAGATTCCGATTTTCGATCCCACTACGCAAACGACCAATGCGAGCGGAGCTGTGACGCGCAACCAGTTTCCCGGGAACGTCATCCCCAAAAGCCTCTTCAGCCCGGCAGCGATAAGAGCTCTTGGCGTGTTTCAGACCAGCGGCGTGCTGGTGCCGAATACCGGTGCCGCACCCGGCACCAATGCTTATGTCCTGAACAATTACAATGTCACCTCAGGGACGCAGATCTACCCGGTGAACAAGACCAGTATCAAGGGCGATCACGTTTTCAATAACAAGCACCGTATCTCCGGCTACTATGCCCATGACCGCGAACACCAGACTCCGGGGCCCGATGGTCCTGCAACATTGCCAGGCCTTTACACGAATTACAACGATCTCTTGCAGGCATCCGACGTAGTGCGCTTTAGCTGGGACTGGACGTTCAGCCCCACTAAGCTCAATCACTTCTACGCCGGCGGCAACAATTGGGCGCAGGACAACCGCCCGCCGCAGGAATACATCGGGAACTGGAAGAGCAAGTTTTGCCTTCCCAACGTTCCGGATTGCAATGACAACCTGGTAAACCTGTTCTCTGGCGGTACGGGAAAGGTTTATAGCCAGTGGGGCGGTCCAGCTGACAACGGCTCGGAAAACACTGTCTACGCCTATAACGACGACTTTACCTGGATCCATAACAACCACACTTTCAAGTTCGGGGGCATGTACCAGCTCAATCACTACAACGGCTTCGGCCGCCAGTGCATTTCCGGCTGCGTGGGCTTCAGCTATCAGGAAACCGGCGTCCCGGGTGGTTCCAATCCGAACGCAGGTGGCAATGAATTCGCTTCATTCCTGCTTGGCTACGCTGACCAGGGCTCCCTCGATACCATCCGCTTCATCGGCCAGCAGTTCCCGTACTTTGGTGGATACTTCCAGGACGACTGGCGCGTGACTCCGAAGCTTGTCCTGAACCTGGGGATTCGCTGGGATGCCAATCTGCCTCCCACAGGCCTCGAGAACCGGTGGACGGATTTCAGCCCCACCGCTCCCAACCCTGCCGCGAACAATATTCCCGGCGCCGTTCTCTTCTCCGGCAACTGCACAGGATGCGTAGGCAGCCGCAGTCTGGCCGACTTTTGGACCAAAGGCTTTGGCCCGCATATTGGCGCCGCTTACTCCTGGGATTCCAAGACCGTCGTTCGCGCCTCTTACGCACGCTCCTACGGCGCACTGGTATCGGTCAGCGGTTCTACCCATAACTCCGGCTACACACTGACCCAAAACTTCAGCAACCAGACCACAGGTCTCACCCCGACTTTCACCCTCGACGCCGGGTTGCCGCCGTGGACGGCTCCTCCGTTTATCAATCCTTCGGTTTCAAACGGCGCGAGCGTCGCCTGGTTTCAGGGCAACGAAACGACCAAACTGCCGGCATTCGACAATTTCAACTTCTCTGTACAGCGTCAGGTTGGAAACTCGATGGTGGCTGAGATCGGTTACAGCGGTGTAATGGGCTCACACCTGCAGAGCCAACTCCTCCAGTACAACACGCTCAGCCCCAGCGTTCTGACAAGATTCGGCACCGTTGCTCAGAGCACCGTGGTTCTGAACAGCCAGGTAGGATCCGCGGCAGCCAACGCCGCTGGAGTATTCGCGCCTTACCCGACGTTCAAGGGTACGGTCGCACAGGCGCTACGCCCTTTCCCGCAATACACCGGCATCGACACCTACGCAGGGCAGGGAGACCACAGCGGCCACTCCACCTACCATGCGATGATTTTGAAGTTTCAGAAACGCTACTCGGCGGGCCTGACTTTCACGTCCTCGTATGTCTTCTCGAAGATCCTGACGGACTCCGATACCGCTTGGGGATCAGGTTACGCGGCTGACCAGTTCAATCGCCGGCTGGAGAAATCCATCGGGCAGTTCGACATCACACATGACTTCAAATTCGCCGCCACCTACGATGTGCCTTTCGGTAAAGGTCAGAAGTATCTGACCAGCGGTCTGGCCGGCTGGGTTCTCGGAAACTGGCGCGTGTCGGCCATCAATCTGTATGCCAGCGGTCAGCCTGTGAACGTGGGGACCAGCCTGACACTACCGATTTACGCGAGCGGCTTCGGCGGCCGTGTTCCGGCATACGTAACCTCGTATGACGGATGGCAGCCTTCCAGCTGGAAGAACGGCAACTTCGACCCGTCCGTGGACAACTTCTTCGTTCCGTATTGCCAGGCTGGCCAGGCCTGCAACGGTCCGTTCCCCAACCAGGGCTCCGCGACGGCGCTCAACAGCCTCGGCAATGAAACGCGCTACAATCCGAAGCTGCGTTTGTTTAATAACCTGACCGAGAATCTCTCCATGACGCGCAACTTTCCCATCTGGGAGAAGACCCGGCTGGAATTCCGCGCGGAGGCGTTCAACGTCTTCAACCGGGTTCGCTTTGGGCTTCCACCCGTAGCCAGTGTCACGCAACTCCAAAGCCCCCAGTTCGGCGTACTGACGGGTTCCGCCAGCCAGATCAACTCGCCCCGAACCCTGCAGCTGGCTCTCAAGCTGTACTTTTAATTGAACAGGCCGGGTGTGGAACCACCACACCCGGTTTCCTTAGTTCGTCAAGGCATTGAAAAACAACTTGAACGTCAGGTAGCTTTGAGCCCGGTATTGCGGGCGCATCCCAAACAGAATGATGCGCCCGCTGCCGGATTTCGCGTCGATCAGTGCCGTTTTCCCCGCAATCCTGTTCTCCCCCAACAACCACCCCGAAGCCAGCAGGTTCTTATCCACGAACTTCGCCACAGAGGTTTCGGTCGTTTCCCAGGCGGGGCTGCCCTCATCCCAGATCGCGATGTCGGCGGGCAAGCCGCGTGTTAGCGGGCTGTTCATATCCAGCCTGACGTTGAGCAGCGATCCCGGGCAGTAGAAATCCTTCGGCGCCACGTTAGCCAGTACGTTCTTGGCTTTCACTCCCAGGTGATCGATCGCGTAAGCTGAAGCGCGGTTCAGAAAGACGAGCGTGCCCGCTGCCGCAGTGAATTCCCGCAGCGCCTCCGCGCCTTTTTCTCCCAGCCCGCCAGTGAACTCCGGCGGCATGGAGCCTGCCGCATGTCCGTTCTCGATCACGCGCGAAGGTTCATCCGCGAAGACGATCGTGTCGAATTTGGTCCGCAGCGCGCCGGCCTGGATATCCGCGTTCCGCAGGGATGAAAATCCGAACCCAAATTCCTCCAGAAGCCAGCGGGTCCAGCCTTCATCCATGTTCGCGTTAAAGCTTTTATATACACCGATCCTGGGGCGCCTCACTTCACGCCAGCCACTTCCCTGGTTGGTGAGCGCGAAATCTCCAGCATTGTTGCGCCAGACGGGCTGACCTTTAGACCAGGCGTCGTTAGCCGCCATCCATCCGTCCGTGTCTGACCCCTTGTACATCTGGGCCGGCCGGAATTTAAACCGCATAAGCATGCGTGACTCCTCAGTCAGCCCTTTCGGTGCCTGGTCGACAAACTTCACATCCACTCCAAACAGAAGCGGCAGGGTGTGTGCGGTCACGTCGTAAGGTCGTTTGGGCGGGCCGCCTGGATACAGCAGATCCATCGGATATTGTTGCCGTTCCAGCAGAGCCTTCGCATAACCGGAATAAGGCTGCTGGAAGGGAATAACGTAATTGCCATCCGCGTCCAGCACGAATTCTACTTGCCCGAACTCCAACGTGCTCATCAGCTTACGTGTCGCGCCTGGATCGCGCTGATTCTTTGAAATCACTGCGCCCCATGGCGCATTCCGGGCGACCTGGTGCTGCCCTACCTTATAGAACGCCCGCAGCATATCTTCCCGATGAATGGCCGCGTTATAAAGCAGCGATTCGAAAGCCATTTCCTGATAATCGATGATGTCGCGAAGATGCCAGGTTCCACCCTTCCAGGGCTCGAGATAGTTCCAACTCCGCTCGCGGGGGTTGTACCCGAGAGCCGTCGTGTCGAGGTCGTCCGGTTTGATCGTGATCGGCGAGGCGAGCCTGGCGCTGGCGGATTCGGTCAAAATCCGAAGTCCGCCGTGGAACGCCTGGTAATGGCGGGATGGTGTCCAAAAATCATAAGCCGCATGGATGGCAACGCCAGTCTTTCCGGCTGCGGTCAGATCGCTCGCCATGGACGTGCCCATCATATTCATTTCCTGGGCAATAATCGGATCGATATTCGGCTCGATCGGATCCAGCCACGGTGGAATGAAAATACGTGAACCCCCAACCCCCTGCTGATGTACGTCGTAAACGATTTCCGGGTGCCAGACGTTGTGCAGTTCCCGAATAGTGGCGCGCGTTTCCGGTTGCGAGAAGATGTACCAGTCGCGATTATTGTCGTGGCCCACGTACTTCTGATACAACTCGGGCGGGCTGGTGCCCTCCCATTTCGTTCCCAGGGTGCGCCGGTACCAGCGCGTCACAATGTCCACGCCGTCCGGGTTGATCGACGGCACCAGCAAAAAGATCGTATTGTGCAGGATGGCATCGAACCGCGGATTCTTTTCGGTGATCAGACGGTAGGCGAATTCCACGGCGCTATGGGTGGATGCCACCTCGGTTGCGTGAATGGAACACGTTATCAGGACGACATTCTTGCCGTCCTTGAATAGTGCCTCGGCTTCGGAAGGGGAAGTGCGCCGCGGGTCAGCCAGGCGACGCTGGATCTCGCGATAGCGGTCCAGCTTGCGCAATGTTTCGGGTTCTGCGATGGTGGCGAGGATTAACGGGCGATTTTCAGCAGTGGCGCCATACCGGTTGACCCGAATACGGTCGCTCGATTTCGCCAGCAGCTGAAAGTAAGAGACGACTTTATCCCAGTCGAGCAACTTTCGGTCTACGCCGATTGGATGTCCGAAATGCGATTCCGGGGAAGGAACGATGGCTGCTGCAGCTGTGGGAGCAAGACTTGCCAGCCAGATGATACTGGTGCAAGCGAACGGTTTACGGATCTGCATTACCGCGATTATAGCCATCGGGCCTATAATCGCGGCTTACCTGCAGGGAGAGAACAGGCTAGGCGGCCACGGTAAGCTGACGGGCCGAAAGCGCGGATTGCATCAACCACTTCATTTGACGGGCTTCGAAAGGTGCGGAACAGTAATCCGTGGCGCCCGCTTCCAGTGCATCCAGCCAGTCCGATGTCTCAGGAATGCGGGTGACCACAACGAAAGGCAGATCGGGCCTGGCAGCCCGCACTTTCTTCAGTAACTCAATGTAATGTTTGCCTTCGCCGCTGGCAAAAACGATGTCAGCGTCGAGTAGATCCCCTACCCTTGTGGTTACAGCGAGATCTTCAATGTGGTGGAAGCCATCATCCAGCGCCCGGCTGATCTGGTGCGCGGCGGATGGCTCAAGTCCGATCAGTTTGATTTTCGCCATGCGGATATCTCCTTAGTAAACTCTGCTTGGAGTAGATCGCCCAGTCCGGCGCAGACTGTCTTTAGACTCACTATGCCACAGGTCCGCCCGGATTATCAAACGTTAATGACTCTCTATATGTTAGGTTCCGCTCTTTCATTTCGGTGAAACCGATTTAATGGTCCGTTCAGGCCTGGTTAATGGTCCCCCGCGTCTCAGTTAGCAGAGGCGAAATTGAGAAACGTGCCTCCAAGAGATTAAAGGAAAAATAAACGCCATGAAAACCATTACTCTGATGTTCGCAGCAGTCGCAATGACTTTCGCCCAGGTTCCGGCAGCACCTTCCACCCCGGCTCCCGCGAAGGACACAACCGCAACCAGCACCACGGCAAAGAAGCACGCTAAAAAGCACGCGAAGAAGTCAGCCGCTGCCGCTCCGGCCGCTGCGCCCGCCGCACCTGCCAGCAAATAGTTGTAAACGGGGCGAGGCCGCCGGTGTTCCCTCAAAGAACTACGGCGCGCCTCGCTGGCTCGTTGTTCCTCGCCTGTTTCTACGGCCCAAAGCCCAGAGTCTTGAATACCTTTCTCAGGTAGATTCGGATCACTTCCCCCTCCACCCGCATCATGATGCTTTGCTCCCCCAGCGACACCATTTCTCTCAGCGCTGCCGGAATCCACAACCGACCTTTTTCTGAAAGGCTGGAGTGATATTCGTCAAAATCGGAATTGTCTTTGGGTAAAACCGGTTGAATTTCCAGCCGATCGTCGTCCAGCATCGATACTCGGAACAGCGTCCACCCATTCGCCTCGCAAAAACTCCTGATAGGCGGAGGAAATTCGATAGCGCCTCCACGGACCTTCGCCATGAATGTGCCGGCGGGAGAATTCATTCACCGCCAGGTTAGCATGTGGCCTGTGGCTCTTTACACACTTGCAACAACCCCCACGGTTCGCATCGAAGTCGAACCTGGTCTGGGAATCTGGTGCAAGCTGGAATTTCTGAACCCCAGCGGCTCCACGAAAGACCGCGTTGCCCGCTACATTCTGGATGACGCACTGTCACGCGGCGCTCTCCGCGCTGGCGATCTTGTCATCGAGGCGTCCAGCGGCTCCACCAGCATCGCGATGGCACTTGCGTGCGCGCAGCGACAGCTGCGCTTTCTTGCCGTTATGCCGGAAGGGGTCAGCAATGAGCGCACGCTGATGATTCGTGCATTTGCGGGCGAGATTGTGATGACGCCAAAAGAGCAAGGAATTCGCGGTGCACTTCAGGAGTCCGAGCGGCTGGCGCAGCAACGCGGGGCTTTTCTCCCCCGGCAATTCTCCAACCCTCTCAATGTGGAGGCGCACCGGGTGGGCACTGCGCAGGAAATTCTGTCAGTGGTGCCAATTGTCGCGGCGGTGGTGAGCGGCGTGGGAACCGGCGGCACTCTGGTCGGGCTGTTCGAAGGGTGCCCTGGTTCGATCCCCGTATTTGCACGCCCCATCGATTACCTGACCTCCGACCCGGAGTGCTGCAGTTTCAGCGGGCGTATTCCCGGCGTTGTGGAGTGCGTTTCTCAGTTATTTCGGGAAAACTTGCTGCCGGGGCTCGAAATAATAGAAGTCAGGGCCAGCGATGCGATAGCCTGCACGCGCCAGATCATTGCCGCTGGATTCCCGGTTGGTCCAAGTTCCGGGCTGAATTACTGCGCGGCCGTGGAAATTGCCCGAAAACTCGGACCCGCTGCCGCTGTCGTCACGGTGTTTCCCGACCGAATGGAGCGGTATTTCAGCACTGAGTTATTCCGCGGCGTCTGAACCCAGCACCCGCGCATGCAGCGAATCTTCTGCAAAAAGCAGCTTTAGATCAGACCCGGCCGGGGCCTCCGCTGCGGCCTTCACGATTTCGCCCTTGTCATTCAGAACGATTGCGTAACCCCTCGTCAGCACCAATCGCGGATTGAGCTGATTCAATTCAGCGTGCAGGTTTTCAAACCGCCTGCGACTCTTGTGAAGCCCGGCTTTCACCAGGGTCGCTGCGAGTGCCGAGGCGTAGCTCAGCCGTTCCCGGTCCCGGCGAAGGCGCGGGCGCAGATCGAAGTAGCGAAGCTTTTCTTCGAGTGCACGCCGGGTACGCTCGTGGGCCGCCACCTGATTCCGTATGGCGGACCGCAACCGTTCCTCGGCATCGTCCACCCGCTGGGTGCGCCGGGCGATATTTCGATGCAGAAGAGTGGTGGCCCGGTCAATCGCCTGCTCGTGCAGCCGGCGGGCGAGCGTGGCCATCCTGTACCGGATCAGTTGCGTCATCCGCGCCTGTTCACTGGACACGCGATCAAGCACTTCCTGCCTGGTGCAGACCACCAGTTCGGCGGCCGCTGACGGCGTCGGTGCGCGAAGGTCGGCTACGAAGTCGGCAATTGTGACATCCGTTTCATGTCCGATAGCCGAAACCACCGGCACAGGCGATTCCGCGATGGCGCGCGCAACCGCTTCTTCGTTGAAGGTCCAAAGATCTTCGAGGGAACCGCCCCCGCGAGCGATCACGATCACCTGCGCCCAACCCGTTTCCCCGAAGTATCCGATTCCGCGCCGAACGTCTTCGATGGACCCGGGACCCTGAACCCGGGCCGGGAACAGCCGAACATGCAGGCCGGGGAACCGCCGCGACAGGATCTGGATGAAATCCCGGATGACCGCGCCCTGTGGCGAAGTGACAATTCCGATGCGGCGCGGATACCGGGGCAACTGCCGTTTGCGGGCGGCCTCAAACAGACCTTCCCCGAGCAGCCGCGTCTTTAACTGATCGAACGCGATCTGCAACGCGCCATGGCCCTGCGGCTCGATCGTCTCAATGACGAACTGGTACTCACTGCGCTGTTCGTAGATATCTACGCGGCCCCGGACAAGCACCTGCATCCCGTCTTTCGGCTTGAACCTGAGCCGCCAGTAAGTGAGCTTCCAGCAAACGCACTTAATCTGCGCTTCCGCGTCTTTGAGCGTGAAATAGCAATGGCCGCCTGGAACCGGCTTGCATCCGGATATTTCTCCCGAAAGCCAGATGTTGGTAAAGCTCCGTTCGAGCGTGCCGCGGATGGCGTCACTCAGCTCACGCAGCGAGAAGACGCGTCGTTCCGGCGGTTTCGGGGTGATCTTTTCCGGCAGCGGCTCAGGATCGAAGCTGAGGGCAAACTGTTCCATCCACCCTGAGTGTAGCGGGCGCTGCGAATTGCGTAAGACGCTGAGCAACTCGTTGAGTGAAACGCGTTAAGCTGGACGGGAGTCCCATTTCCCAACGAGAAGTAAAGGAGCCGTAAATGAAGAATAAGATTGTGTCGGCAGGCGTCGCCGCCGTGATTGCAACAGGCTTGACCTGCATGTTGGTGGCGCAGGACAAAGCTGCGCCTCAGTCCTCAGCAACCATTCTGAAGGCCACGTACGCGCGCATCAAGACCAATTTCCAGAAGGCCGCGGAGAAGATGCCGGAAGAAAACTATAGCTTTAAGCCGGCCGACGGGGTGGAGACCTTCGGACAGCGTGTCGCCCACATTGCCAACCAGATGGGCACCTGTTCCGCAATTAACGGACAGCGCAAACCGAGCAGCGCCGCGGGCAAGACCGCCAAGGCAGATCTCGTGGCCGCGCTCAGCGAATCTTTCGCGGAATGTGACAAGACGTTCGATGCACTAACGGATGCGAACGCGATGGAGGCCGTCTCGGCCGGTCGTGGCATGCAGCCCCGCATCAACGCTCTGTATGGAATTGTGGTTCACGCCAATGAAGTTTATGGCGCCATGGGTGTTTACATGCGCGTGAAGGGCATTGTTCCTCCTTCCAGCGAAGGTCGCTAAACCAGGTCGCTAACTGAAGTGAGGGGTGCTGTACCGGTTGCTGCGATAGAATCAGCAGGAATCGATGCGCTCCCTCACTGTTCTCTTTGTTTCCGCGTTCTTTGCTTCCGCCCAAACAGTTCCCGCCGAGAAAATTTCCACCGAAAAGCTCCTCCTGATGGCGCAACTGCATTCGCCAGGGCTGGAACAGGCAATCCGCGATACCTTCGCTGATCCGAAAGACGACAAACTTGCCAAAGGCTCGGCATATGCCGGCGAGCATGGGCAATTTCTTTTCGCCATCGCCGCCCCGGCGGATAAGCAGGCTTTCGTGCAGGTGAACCAGATGCGCCCCGAAGCCGCGACGCGGGTGGGTGGGCTCTGGGTGTATCAGGGTCCTCTGAAGCAGGGCACCTCATACCGATATTCGTGGCTTGCGGATGGCAAGGTGATCGGGGGCGCGAACGATGTGGCGGCATTTACGGAAGAGGCCTATCCGCAGTCCGGAGTTCCGCAGGGCAAGCTGAGCGAAGCGATCACCATCGAGAGTAAGCTGTACCCCGGCCTGAAGGCGCGCATGTGGTACTACACGCCCGCGCAGTGGGATGGCAAAACTCCACTGCCGGTACAGTTCTGGGGTGACGGGCAATTTTATATCGCGTCCAGAAATGACGCATACAGGCTTCTCGATACCTTTGACAATCTGTTTGCGGAGAAGAGAATTCCACTGATGGCGAACGTGTTTGTGGAACCGGGCACGGCGCCGCAGCGCAATATCCGCTCCATCGAATACGACACAGTGGACGACAAGTTTGGCCATTACCTTTTGGAAGAAGTATTCCCTGAAGTGGAGAAGCATGTGGCGCTGCGCAAGGATGCTTACAGCCGCGCGCTGGTGGGTGAAAGCTCCGGTGGCATCGCGGCCTTCAACGCCGCTTATCTGATGCCCGATCAGTTTTCGCGAGTGTTGAGCTGGATCGGCAGCTTTGCGGCTCTGCAGACTTCCGATAAGCAGCCGACGGGCGGCGCGGCTTATCCGATCATTGTGCGCCGCACCGAGAAAAAGAACATCCGGGTGTGGCTGCAGGATGGCGCGGAAGACCAGGAAAACCCTCGTGCCGGAAGCTGGCCACTGGCGAATATTCATCTGGCGAATTCGCTGAAGCTGAAGGGCAATGATTACCACTTCTCGTTCGGCGTTGGCACACACAGCCAACGGCAGGGTTCGACAGAACTGCCCCAGTCCCTGGCGTGGCTGTGGAGGGATTACGATCCCGCCAAAACCAGCCAGGAATTCACGCCGGAACCGGAAGAAAAAGACAAGCCCATGTGGCGCGTGCTGCAGCTGAATCGCGACTAACCTCGGATCGAATCCCGCTCCATGCAAAGCCGCAGACGTTTTCTGGCCGCAGCCGGAGCAGCTCTTGTAACCGGTTGCTCCAGTGACGGCGGCCCGCGGTTGCCTTATCAGAACGAGAAGCTTGCCATAGACAAGCGGGTGGAAGACCTGCTCGGCCGGATGACTGCGGAAGAAAGGGTGGCTCTGGTTCAAAGCGTGACCCACAACGTGAGTTACGCCAATGCGCGGCTGGGTATTCCGGCCCTTCATCCCGTGACCCCGAAAATTTCGGAGATTGCTCTCGCAGCGACATGGAACCCGGAACTCGCCACCCGGGAAGGACAACGTGTGGCGCAGGATGCAGTCGCGCACGGGCATGCCCAATTGCTTGGCCCGACCGTTCAGGATTATGGGGAAGATCCGTGGCTGGCGTCCAGAATGACCGTCGCCACTGTCAGCGGCATCCAGGGTCAAGGCGTGATCGCAACGGCACAGCGACTCCCTGCCAGTGGTTCGACTGCAGACGAAAGAGCCCTGCAGGAACGGCAGCTTCCCGCGTTCGAGGCTGCTGTGGAGGAAGCGGGTGTGTGGTCCGTGACGGCGTCCTCCGATGACGCTCATCTTGTGAAAGACATCCTGCGTGGGCAATGGGGCTTCAAGGGGTTTGTCGTATATCCCCCAGACTCGAAAAACCACGCTTCTGCCTCGGCCGATTCCCCGGATGATGACGCGCGCGGGATTCTGCGTGCCATGTTGGCATGCGGGCTGTTCGACCGCAAGCCAGTCGCGGGGCCTCAC
>JAUZEU010000084.1 GCA_030838885.1 Bryobacterales bacterium
TTGAACTGCAGGTCGATACAGAGAAGAAAGCACCGGTTGCCTGGAAATGGCGGCACATTCCGGTCGATTCCACAGCGGTGCAGCCGGACACTGAGGTTGCGGCAGCCGTTCAGAAATGGGAACACAAGGTGAGCGCGCTGGTTGACCAACCAATCACGGTGAGCAGCAAAGCGTTTAACAAGGCGGGCGTGAAGCGACTGATTGAACAGGCGATGCGGGATGAGTTGCACACGGATTTCGCCTTCATGAATTTGGGCGGCGTGCGCGATGTACTGCCGGCCGGCCAGATTCTGGCCAGAAACATCTGGAATATCATGCCCTTCGACAACCTTGTGGTTACCGGTCGATTCAAAGGAAGCGAGCTGCCGAGGGTGGTTGTGGGCGACCGGAAGATCGATCCGAACGAGGAATATACGCTGGCAGTGAGCGATTTTACGGCGACGAACCAAGGTGCTGCCGAGTCGCTTCAGGTCAACGGGCTGAAGTTTTCCTCCGGAGGGCCGGTCATGCGCGATATTCTGCTGGACTGGTTCCGGAAAAAGAAGGTTCTGGACTGATAAGCCGCCCGCGGCTATTCAAAAGCCGCGGGCGGTCTGGTTCAGCTACGATTTTTTAACTACAGCCGGACGTTCCGCCGCAGTTTGCGCACTTGTAGCAACTGCCATTGGGGGTCATCATGCCGCCGCATTCGGCGCACATCGGCGAATCAGACGCCACCACGGGGAACGGGAGACGCTCCTGTGGGTTCTGCTCGGTGGGACGAAGCGCCTGAGAGTCGCCGGCTTCGTTGTTCGCCAGAGCGTACTCCGGGCCCAGGAATTTCGAACCCAGCCACCGGAAGATATAGTCCGGGATCGATTTCGCGTAGGGAATCGCCGGGTTACCCGTCCAACCGCTCGGCTCAAACCGCACGTGGCCGAATTTGTCGACGAGGAACTTCAGCGGCACCCCGTACTGCAGGCAGTAGCTGATGGAAGTGGCGAAACTGTCCATCAGGCCCGAGATGGTGGAGCCTTCCTTGGCCATGGACACGAAGATCTCGCCCGGCGTGCCGTCGTCAAACATGCCGACTGTGATGTAGCCCTCGTGGCCGCCGATGGAGAAACGGTGAGTGATGGACGGGCGCTCATCATTCAGCTTGCGGCGAACAGGGCGGTAAACCACCCTTTCCGCGATGGCTTCTTTGACGAGTGCGACCGCGCTGGCCGCAGCTGCGTTCTTCTTCTCGGTCTTCGAACCCTGGCCCGAACTCATGGGCTGGACTTTCTTCGAGTTGTCGCGGTAGATCGCCACCGCTTTGAGGCCCAGACGCCAGCTTTCGATGTAGGCTTCCATGACGTCTTCCACCGAGCACTCTTCCGGCATGTTGATGGTCTTGGAGATGGCGCCCGAAACGAAGGGCTGAACCGCGCCCATCATTTTGAGGTGGCCCATGTAGTGGATGGAGCGGGAGCCGTTAGCCGGGCGGAAGCTGCAGTCGAAGACAGGCAGGTGCTCGGGCTTGAGGCCCGGCGCGCCTTCAATGGTACCGGTGGAATCGATGTGGGTTACGATAGTCTCCACCTGTTCCGGTGTGTAGCCGATCTTGATGAGCGCCTGCGGAACCGTGTTGTTGACGATCTTGATGACTCCGCCGCCGACGAGTTTCTTGTACTTCACGAGGGCGAGATCGGGCTCGATGCCGGTGGTATCGCAATCCATCATGAACCCGATGGTGCCGGTGGGAGCGATCACGGTCATCTGGCCGTTGCGGAAGCCGGACTGTTTACCCAGATCATAGGCATCTTCCCAGCACTTCTTCGCGTTCTGGAACATTTCGCCGGGGACGTTGCGGTGATTGATGCCGTGCACGGCATCGCGGTGCATCCGGATCACTTCGAGGAAAGGCTGGGCGTTCTTCTCATAGCCTGGGAAGGGGCCGGAAGAGGCGGCAATGCGCGCGCTGGTCAGATAGGCCTGGCCGCACATGATGCCGCTGATGGCGCCGGCGAAGTCACGGCCGCGGTCACTGTCATACGGGACGCCCATGGACATGAGGAGCGCACCGAGGTTCGCGAAACCAAGGCCCAGCGGGCGGTAATCGTGGGAATTCTGCGCGATCTTCTCCGTGGGGTATGCCGCGTTGTCGACGAGGATTTCCTGCGCCATGATCAGGGTATCGACCGCATGGCGGAACGCCGGAACGTCGAACTGGCCGTTGGGCCCGACGAACTTCATCAGGTTCAGCGATGAGAGGTTGCAGGCGGAATCGTCCAGGAACATGTATTCCGAACAGGGGTTCGACGCGTTGATGCGCGCAGTGTTCGGGCAGGGATGCCACTTGTTGATGGTGGTGTCAAACTGCATGCCGGGGTCACCGCACTGCCAGGTGGCTTCAGCCAGTTCGTGCATCAGATCGCGGGCGCGGTAGCGTTTGACGGGCGCGCCGGTGCTGATGGATTTGGTCCACCAGTCGCGGTCTTCGACGACGGCCTGCATGAACTCGTCAGTGGCGCGAACGGAATTGTTGGCGTTCTGGAAGAAGATGGAGCTGTAAGCGTCGCCGTCGAGAGAGGAGTCGTAACCCGCTTCGATAAGCGTGTGCGCCTTCTTCTCTTCTTTCGCTTTGCACCAGATGAAGCGTTCCACGTCAGGGTGCTCGACGTTGAGGATGACCATCTTCGCGGCGCGCCGGGTTTTGCCCCCGGACTTGATAACGCCGGCAAAGGCATCGAAGCCTTTCATGAAGGAGAGCGGGCCGGAGGCGCGTCCGCCGCCGGAAAGGATGGCGTCTTCTTCGCGGAGGGCGGAAAGGTTGGAGCCGGTGCCGGAGCCCCACTTGAAGAGCATGCCCTCGGTCTTCGCGAGATCGAGAATCGACTCAAGCGAATCCTTGACAGAGACGATGAAGCAGGCGGAGCACTGGGGGCGGGTTTCGCCGGTCAGCTTTTTAACAGCGTCCTGAGCGGGGTCATAGAACCAACCGTAGCCGCGCGATTCCTTCACTCCAACGTTGAACCAGACGGGCGAATTGAAGGCCGCTTTCTGGTGGAGCATCAGGTGCGCCAGTTCGTTCCGGAAATTCTCGCCGTCTTCTTTTGCGGCGAAGTACCCGTCTTTGATTCCCCAGTCCGCGATGCTATCGACAACGCGATGCACCAGTTCGGCGACGCTGCGCTCCCGCTCGGGCGAGCCCATCTTGCCGTGGAAGTACTTACTCGCGACGATGTTGGTGGCGGTCTGCGACCAGTCCGCGGGCACTTCGATCTCGCGCTGCTCGAAAATGACCGAACCCTTATCGTTGCCGATGGTGGCGTTACGGGTTTCCCACTGGACTTCGTCGTAGGGGGTTTTGCCGGCCTCGAGGCGGCTGGTGAAGTACCGGGGAAATTCGACCCCGGCGTGCGTCGGTTGACTCGAGTTTTGGAGGGCTGGCAACTCCTCCATTTTCGCACTTGCTACTGCTAGTTTTCCCATTTGTTGTTCCTGCTGGCCGCCGGGTATACGGATGTATACGGGTGGTCGCGCAATTGCAATCTTGCCCCAATATGTAGTGTGGCGTCAACAGGAAAGTCCACGTATTGTGTTATTGAGGATTCCGAAATTGTTTTCGAGTTTGCTTGCGGAGGCGCATCCTGTGTGATTTGTGATGTTTACCGGCGTGGTGTGGGTGGGCTTTAAGTCACATAAATCTTTTATTGCGGGGGCGGCAAACGGAAGTCGGAAAAGCGGCACGATCGGGATTGCTTAGGGCACTTTTTGGCCGAGGACAGAGCACTCCAGGATGCCTGAGCAGCCAAGTGACTGTAAACAAAAAGATGAGCGCTGTGCTCGGGTTTTGGTGGCGAAGGGAAGCGAAAGGCAGGAAGATTTTTTGGAGGAGCGGGCGAAATCGCACCTATAGGCGAAGCCAAAGGAACGCCTCGCGACAGGTACGTCTCGATCAGTTCCGGCAGGCAGTTCCGCAGGGGGGGCCGCCTCCGAATCGCCGTTCACCTCAGGGAAGTAATGGCAAGACCTTGATGTACGGAACATACCTCGCGAAGTCAGCTGCGTTATGCGTTAGCAGCGACAGGATTCCATAGCGGCGCATCACAGCCACAATGTTGGCATCGTGGATCTGCTTTCCCCTGATCGTTCGCCAATCTAAGAGGTCGAGCAGAAGACCAGTCACAGCAACATCCTCATCGGCGATTTCGAATTCGGCTCGAATTGGCGAACGCCTTTGAGCGAGCGCATTGATTGCCGGCGTTGGCTCAATGACATCTGGACGCGTGGTTGAGGCGAGAAATTCGCGGAGTGTTTGGCGGCTCGTCCAACACCACTCCGTCGCGCTCAAGCGGGAGCGTGCGGCCTCGTGAAAAGGCGTTCCGCGAAAAGTCGAATAGACCAGAATGTTGTACCGACGAAGACGGCGTTACCTGTCGTCGGCGCCATAGATGTCTTCGCGGCGGAAGGTCATTGCTGGTTCAGACGGCCGACCCTCCAAAACGGGCAGCGAAGCCACGAGCTTGTGATGCCTTCTGGCCGGCTTCTCCGCCAGTGGCTTCAGTACAACCGAGTCGCCTTCGCGATCCGCTCTGAGATGCGTGTGAGGTACAGCCTGCACCAACTCGGCAGGCAGCAAAATTTCGCCCGCATCATTGACCTCGACTATCATCGGAACTCCTAAATCAAAAATAGTCCGTCTTGCTCCGGGAGCCGATCTTCGACTCGCCGCAGCGGGCCGATTCGGGCTGTTTAAGCGATGATGTCGTGCAGGACGTTGCCGGAGACATCGGTCAGGCGGAAGTCACGGCCGCTGTAGCGGTAGGTGAGCTTCTGGTGGTCGATGCCCATCAGATAGAGGATGGTGGCGTGGATGTCGTGTACGTGGACGGGCTTATCGATGGCTTTGAAACCGAAGTCATCGGTCGCACCATAAATTGAACCGCCCTTGACCGCGCCGCCTGCCAGCCACATGGTGAATCCGAATGGATTATGGTCGCGGCCGCGCTTGACGCCAGCGCCCATGCCACCGACTTCGCGGACCGGGGTGCGCCCGAATTCGGAGCCGCAGACGACGAGGGTATCTTTCCACATGCCGCGCTGTTTCAGGTCCTTAATCACGGCTGCGAAAGCCTGATCGGAGTTTTTCGCGTTGACCTTGTGGGCCATGATGTCGGCATGCGCGTCCCACGGGTCGCCCTTGGCGTAGTAGAGCTGGACCATGCGAACGCCCTTTTCGGCAAGACGGACGGCCGTGAGCGCGCCCCGGGCGACATCGCCGCGGCCATACATATCGAGCGTGGCCTGCGATTCCTTGCGGATGTCGAACACTTCCGGCGCTTCGGTCTGCATGCGGTAGCCGATTTCCATCGACTTGATGACCGCTTCCATCTGCGGATCGGACTGGGCGGAGCGCATTTTTTCGAGCTTCTGGAGAAGATCGAGTTCGCGGCGCTGTTCAACCAGTGAGAATTTCGGGTTGTTGACGTAGTTGAGAATCTTTTTCGGATCGAAGTTCTTCTCGACAACAATTTTTTGGGGAATCTCTTTGCCGTCTTTATCTTTGACAGGCATTGCTTCGATCTCGGCGGGCATGTCCTCCATGCCGTCCATGCCACCGGCTCCGGGGGTGGCCACCTTGTTGGAGATGAAGGTTCCCTGATTGATGCCGGGCAGGAAGCCATTGCTCCAGAGGGGCGGGCCGACGGTGGTGGGAATGTCCGGACAGAGAACTACATAGCCGGGCAGATTCTGGTTTTCGGTACCGAGCCCGTAGGTGAGCCATGCGCCCACCGAAGGGCGGCCGGCCTGGTTCGCGCCGGTGTTCATCATCAGGCACGAAGGTTCGTGGTTGGGGATCTCGGTGAAGACGGAGCGGACCCAGCAGACGTCATCGGCAACTCCGCCCAGATGCGGCCAGAGTTCGCTGATATCCATGCCGGACTGCCCGTATTTCTTGAACGTAAAGGGCGATTTCATCAGTTCGCCGGTTCTGCGTTCGGTGGCGACTGAGCCGCCGGGAAGAGGCTGACCGTCGTATTTGGCGAGGGCAGGTTTGGGATCGAAGGCGTCAATGGTGGAGAGGCCACCATTCATAAAGAGAAAGATCACGCGCTTGACCTTCTGAGGGTAGTCGAGCTTCGCGGTCCCCAGACCAGAGCCTTCGTTGATGCCTATTCCGGCACGAGCCATGGAGGACTGGAGGGTTGCCGCAAATGCCATCATGCCGAAGCCGTTGCCGACACGGCGGAGCGCTTCTCTTCTGGTGACCGGATTTCGTGATTTGTGAAGCATCGGTGTCGTCTTTTCTCTCTCTAACTCGGCTGTCTTCAATTCGGCGGTTTAGTTAATGAAAATAAACTCAGTAGAACTGAGCAGGACTTTGGCGTAGCGTCCCCACGCGGTGGGCTCGTATTTCACCTCGACGGGTTTAGCCCCGCCGCGGCCACGACCGCCGCCCATACCGCCCATGCCGCCACCCATACCAGCACCACCCATACCGGCCATCATGCCCATTCCCATACCGGCGTTGGCGTCCGGAGCCGGAATGGCATCAGCGACCAGGGTGTTTTCCGGCATCGGCATGCTTTCCGGTATACCGACGGGCATCGGCGCGGGCTTGGCAGCATCCGTTGCCGGCTTACTGTTTTCGTCCAGAACCACAGGGATGACGGCCGGAGCGGCTGCCGGTGCGGCAGAGGTTGTTACCGGAGGCGCGGAACCGGGATCTGCTTCGCCGGGCGTCTTCGGAGCGGGTCCGCGACCACCGGGATCATCCTTCGGCTTATTCTTGTTTTCAAGATACTCTTTCATCGGCTCGGTGTGAAGATAGTCGAGCGCGGTCTGAATCTCCTGCTCGTTGGGGTCGCGACCGTAGGTGATGTTGTACATCTTCCTGATCCGCGCACGATTGTTCGGTTCGGCAGACACGCGCTTCACCAGTTCTTCAGCCTCGATCTGCATGAAGTCGCTGTTCATCAGGAACAGGCGCTGCAGCGGAACGGTGGTGGTGAAGCGCTTCTCGGCGCTGATGTTTGGCGGCGGGAAGTCGAACAGCTGGAGGTAAGCATCCAGCTTGTAGCGGCTGACCTTGCCGTAGATGGTGCGTCGCTTGTACTCGGGGGTGAGTTCCTGGGAAGGCCCGCCAATGGAGTCGTCCAGGTTTCCGGAGATTTCAAGAACGGAGTCGCGAATCTGTTCGGCATCCATGCGCTTGCGGTTGGCGCGCCAGTAGAGGCGGTTACCGGAATCTTTGTCGAGCGCAAGTTTGTTGTCTTCGGTGCTGAGCTGGTAGACGGAACTCAGCATGATTTCGCGCTGCAGCTTCTTGATGGAGAGGCCGCCTTTCACGAATTCCTGCGTGAGGTATTCGAGCAACTCGGGGTTAGTGGGGCGTTCTCCGCCGAAACCGAAGTTACTTGGCGTGTCGACGATGCCGGTGCCAAAGTGACCTTTCCAGATCCGGTTCGCCATGACGCGCATGGTGATGGGCTGCTTCAGGATCAGTTCCGCCATCTCTTTGCGTCCGCTGCCGTCTGTGAGGGGAGTGGGGTCGCCCGTTGAGAAGACGCTCAGGAAGTGGCGAGGAACTTCGTCGCCCAGGCTTTCGGGATTACCTCGGATGGCGAGCTGGATGTTGACGGGCTTTTCCGCATCCTTCACACCGTGGATAAAGGGATAGAAGGGTTCGAGCTTCTTGCGTGCGGCCTCCACGTCGTTCTGAACGGTCTTGAGACGCCCCTGCGCTTCGGGACCCAGACGGGATTCGAGACCCCAGCCGCGGAATAACAGAACTCCCGGGGTTCCCATACGGCCATTCATCGGCATCATCACGTTGGGATCTTCGGCGTCTTTCAGTTCGCGCTGGAAGATTTCCGTCCAGAAGTTGCTTTGCTCGTCCGGCATGGACTTGAAGCGGATCAGCAGACCCGGGTTGAAGTCTTTGTTCGAGACGAAGTTACTCGGCTTGTCCGTGCGCTTCTTGGGTTTGGTGCCATCCAGGTCCTTGTCGGCAATGACGCGATTCTCGGCATCGAGATCGTTTTTCTCGAGCATGACCGCGACCAGTTCTTCCTGAAACTGATCGGCGAGCTTCTGAGCGTCCGCCTGGGTTGGATTGGGCAGCTTCATCATGGCCTGCCATGCAGCCTTGTTTTTATACTTTTCGGTGGGCTTGCCCATGTACTTCACCCAGCGTTCCAGCAATTCGTAATCGAGGCGGCGCGTTTCCACCACCTGCACCATCTCTTTCTTTTGCTTGTTGGTGACGTCCCAGACGCCCATCAGGTAGTTCGACGTGTGGAAGGCGAGCGAGCGGGACAACTCGTTCGACACGTTCTGGTTCATCTCCTGGAGGATCTTTTGCTTTTCGTCCAGCGTGTCCTGCAGTCTGGTGAACTCGGCTACGATCTTTTTCGGAGCCTGCGGATACTCCTCATAGATGGTGTTGTAGAAGACACCGGCGAGGGCATAGTAATCGGTCTGGGGAATGGGGTCGTACTTGTGATCGTGGCAGCGGGCGCAGGCAACGGTCATACCCATGAAGCCGCGGGTGATGGCGTCTACGCGGTCATGACGTTCGTCGGCGCGGGTTACTTCGTTGGAACCGTTGTCGTAATACCAGGGACCAAGACCAAGAAAGCCGGTGGCTGGCAGCATCTTGTAGCGGACCCTGGGATCCATCAGATCGCCGGCGAGCTGGGCTTTGACGAACTGGTCATACGGGAGATCGTCATTGAAGGCCTGAATGACCCAGTCGCGATAGGCCCATGCGTTCGGATAGGGGCGGTAGCCCCGGGGGTTTGGATTCAGACTGCGGTAATCGTCTTCGCCGTAGCGGGCAACGTCGAGCCAGATGCGACCCCAGCGTTCGCCGTAGTGGGGGGAGGCGAGGAGGCGGTCGACCACTTTTGCGAAGGCATCGGGGGAGGCGTCCTTTTCAAAGGCTGCGTACTCTTCCGTGGTGGGGGAGAGCCCGGTCAGGTCAAGAGTGGCGCGGCGCAGAAGATCGTGTTTATTGGCCGGGGCGACAGGCTTGAGGCCTTCCTTTTCGAGCCGGGCGAGGATAAATCTGTCGAGCCCGGTCTTGGCCCGTTTGGTGTCTTTAACGGCGGGGACGGACGGATTGGCGAGAGGCAGGAAGGACCAGAAGTTGCGACGCTCCGGAGAGATGGTGTATTTACCGCCGGTGGCGGACACGGCCGGAGTTGCGCTCTTCGGCCAGACGGCGCCCGCTTTGACCCAGGCTTCGAGGTCAGCAATTTCACTGTCTTTCAGCTTACCGCCGGAGGGCATTTTGAGAGACGGGTCCACCTGTTTAACCGCCTTGATCATCAGGCTGTTTTCAGGATCGCCGGGCACAAGAGATGTGCCGCGTTTACCACCGGTCTTCATGCCTTCGAGGCTGTCAAGCCTCAGTCCGCCAAGGGCAGAGTTGGTGTGGCATCCGTAGCAGTTATTGGCAAGGATGGGTCGAATCCTGTTCTCAAAGAAGTCCGGGCTGCCGGCATTCACTGTTTGCGCAGTGAGCGGCTGCGGCGCGGATAAAATTCCGCAGAGAAGCGCGAGAGCGGTTCCGGATGCGACGGCGTTCGAGCGAAGCATAAACCCCTTTAAGGCTGATGGGAGAGGGACGAGTATTTGCGACTGAGCGCTATAACGCGCCCATGAAAACGAACGCCTGCGTGGCGCTGAGGAGTGGGGGGACTGGAACCCGTGGCTGACAGAGCCTGGGAACCCCTGCGTCGGGATCTGGAGTAAAGGTATCACATTTATTAAGAAGACGTCAACGTAGAAGAGGCCTGCCGACGGCGGATGTATGCTTTCATTTTCAACGAGTTGGCAGTGGCAACGGCAAGAGGCCGGGCGTGGGTTTGTGCCCGGTCTCACTGCTGTACAAGAGGCGTTTTGGAGCTTCAAATTATTTCGTACGATGGTGCGAGGAGCAGCAGGAACATGATCAACGCCAACGTTGTAAAGGCAGTGGGCGAGGCGCTGGAAGCTCACGGGGTGCCGCCCCGGTCCGATGAACGAATGGCCGATACGGTGGCGCGGGCTTTGCACGCCTCCGGGGCTCAGGCGGAGCAGTGGCTTGAAGCGCTTAATGAGGGATGCACGGTGGAAGAGGCGAATCGCCGGGCGGGAGTGATTTCGCGGGCGGAGAACGAGTCGGTGCTGATTGCGGTGGGGCGTTCGATCGGGACGATTGTGGGTAAGATTTCGGGCTGATGGCCCAGGGTAAGCACGTGGCGGAACTCGCGCCAAGCCGTTGTCGGGTTAATAATCCCGGCCGGTTGCGGTGACCTCCTGACATACAACGTCGTTATCGCAAAGTCCTCATTGAGGATATCCACACCCGGACTGGTTTCAGCACGACCTTGCTGTTGCTCCGAATTTTAACCTCTCAGAGGGATGACGCGGCCGGGTGTCCGCGTGCCCCAGGTAAACTGAGATAACCGTGATTTGTTATATAGATGCGTTTTCGGGGCTAGCCGGAGACATGCTTGTGGGAGCCTTCGCCGATGCGGGCGCCGATCGGGATGCGATCTCGCAGGCGCTGATGTCGCTTGCTACCGGCGGGTCGGTCACCTGGGAGCAGGTGCAGCGGCGCGGAATGAGCGCGACGAAGTTCCGGGTGAGCGTGGATGAGCCGCAGAAACACCGGCATCTGAGCGGGATTTTGAAGATGATCCAGGCTGCCGAACTGCCGGATGCGGTGAAAGCTTCCAGCGAGAAAGTGTTCCGGGTTCTGGCAGAGGCCGAAGCGACAGTGCATGGGGTGAGCATCGAAAAAGTCCACTTTCATGAAGTGGGTGCGGTCGATTCTATTTGCGATATTGTCGGGGCCTGTCTGGCGCTGCATCTGTTAAAGGCTGACCGGTTGTATTGCTCGCCCATCAACGTGGGCAGCGGCACGGTTAATACGGAACATGGGGTGTTGCCGGTGCCGGCTCCTGCTACCGCGAGGCTGCTGGTGGGTCGCCCGATCTATGCTCGTGGTCCGGCGATGGAATTGACTACTCCTACCGGAGCGGCGTTCGTGACGGCGCTGGCAGATGATTTCGGCGCTCTGCCGCCGATGCGCATCCGGGCGATCGGTTATGGAGCCGGGGATCGCGATTTCAAAGAGCAGGCGAATGTGGTTCGGGTGATGGTCGGCGAACCTTCGGGAGCGCCGGAGAGCGTTACTGTTTCGGTGATCGAAGCAAATATCGACGATTCCTCGCCGCAGGTGATTGGTTATGCTACTGAGCGACTGCTGGAAGCGGGCGCGCTGGATGTGGCAGTGTTTGCCGCACAGATGAAGAAAGGCCGGCCGGGAGTGATGCTCCAGGTGATCGCGGCGCCGGAAAAGCGCGAAGAACTGATGGCGGTGCTGTTCCGGGAAACCACTACGCTAGGCGTCCGGTTCCATAATGCCGAGCGGCGGGTGCAGCCGAGGGAGTGGATCGACATCACTACGAAATACGGGCCGGTCCGCATCAAGGCGGGGTCTGAGGGATTCTCTCCTGAGTATGAAGATGCGCGCCGCATCGCAGCCGCGTCGGCTGTACCCCTGAAGCAGGTTCTGGCGGAAGCCATGTTCGAATACTTAAAAACGAAATGAAATATTACCTTACAACGCCGATTTATTACGTAAATGCCGCGCCGCATATCGGCCACACCTACACGACGCTCGCCGCGGATACCATCAAGCGGCTGAAGACGATGCAGGGTTACCGGGCCGTGCTCACCACCGGCACCGACGAACATGGCCAGAAAGTGGAGCGCTCGGCTCTGGCGATGGGGCGGACGCCCGAGGAGTTCACGGCGATTGTGGCGAACGAATACCGGATGCTTTGGGACCGGATCGGCATTCAGTATGACCATTTTATCCGCACGACCGAACCGCGACATTACGCGACAGTGCGTTGGCTTTTCGAGCGCTGTCTGGCGAACGGATATGTGTACAAGGGGTCTTATACGGGGCAGTACTGCGTATCCGACGAGTTCTATGTCAACGATGCCAAACCCGGTGACAACTGCCCTACTTGCGGACGGCCCACGGAGACCGTCACCGAAGAGAATTACTTCTTCAGGCTTTCCGCCTTTGCGGATAAGCTGCTGAAGCACTACGAAGACAATCCGGATTTTATCCGGCCCGAATCGCGCCGTAATGAGGTGGTCAGCTTTGTGCGCGGTGGACTCCAGGACCTTTCCATCAGCCGAACAACTCTGAAATGGGGCATTCCGCTGACCGGCGATCACGTGGCGTATGTGTGGTTCGACGCTCTGACGAACTATATCAGCGCTTTGGATAAGGGAGCGGACGACCCGCTCTGGCCGGCGGATCTGCATCTGGTGGGCAAGGAGATTCTGCGCTTTCACGCGGTTTTCTGGCCCGCGTTTCTGATGGCCGCCGAGCTTCCTTTGCCAAAGCAGATTTTCGCGCACGGCTGGCTGCTCTTCGAGAATGACAAAATGAGCAAGTCGCGCGGGAATATCGTGCGCACGGACCCTATTCGCGAAGTAATGGGTATTGAGGCGCTGCGGTATTTCCTGTTTCGCGAAGTTGTTTTCGGGCAGGATGGCAGCTTCAGCTATGACGCTCTGGTGGGCCGTTATAACTCGGAACTGGCGAATGGACTGGGCAATCTCGCCAGCCGGACGCTCACGATGATTAAGCAGTATCGGGATGGTGTAATCCCCCAGCCTTCGACTGAGTCGTCACTGGCCGAACCGGCCCGCCTCGCGATAGATCATGCGTCACGCGCGTTCGATGCGTTCGAATTCTCGCGTGGCCTGGAAGCTATTTGGGCGCTGATCTCCGCAGCTGACAAGTTCATTGTGGAGCAGGCACCCTGGAAACTGGCCAAAGCTGGTGACGAAGCGAGGCGGCAATTGAACGATGCCCTTTATGCATCGGCTGAGACGCTGCGGATCGCGGTTGCCCTGTTGCACCCGATCATGCCTGAATCCACCACGAAGATATGGGAACAGCTGGGGATGACTACGCCGCTGGCCAGCCTGGAGTTGGCGAAGCTCGACTGGGGCCAGCTTTCCCCGGAACAGAGCATCGGCCAGATTGCGCCGGTGTTTCCGCGCATTGATGCGAAGAGCGCCATTGACCGGATGCGGGAACTGGAAGTGACGGAGACCGCGCGACAGGCAAAGCTGCTGGGCAAAG
>JAUZEU010000092.1 GCA_030838885.1 Bryobacterales bacterium
CGCCCCGCATTGCCGTAACAATAGCAGGATGCCGGCGGAACGGAGAACGCGGCCGGGTTGAACCATTGCTGAAGCGTACGCTGCGCCGGGTATGGGTCGACACCCAGGACCACATTGGCGCGTCCGCCTGCACCGTTGTTAGTCGCGGAGGGCGCGCCCACCGTAAATGGCAGTCCGCTTTGCATCACGAGGATGCCGTCGATCTCCCAGCCGCCAATTACGTATCGGTTGAACAGGTTGTCAGCGCCTGCCCAGCGCTTCCCTGCGCCGAACGGTAATTCATACGTGGCAAACAAATTGAGCCGATGGCGCACATCGTTATTTGAACTCGCCCAGTCGGCGCGACGGTTATATGGGTCTTGCCCGCCACCTGAGCCTCCGTCCCACGGAGCATTATCCAGGGCGTGGGACCATACCCAGTTCGCATTCAGGTACAGACCTTTCGAATAGCGCTTCTCAAATATCAACTGCAGGGATTGAAACGCCGAGTTGCCAGCCGATTCCCAATAATTGATTCCGGTAATATTCGGCAGCGCCGGGTAGTAAGGGCGCCGCGGATTGATCGCACCAGGACCCGGCTGCGGAGTATTGATAGCGAGATTCCACGCCAGGCGGCGCCCAAGCGATCCAACATAAGTCGCCGTCACCACTGTCGATTTCGCCAGTTCGTGCTGCACTCCAAAGTTAAACTGCTGGATCTGTGCGTTCCGGAAATTCGGATCGATCGCCGTCATAGTCGCATTGGGGACGGCGGCGGTCGGGTTATTCGGATCCGTCGCCGGAAAATCCGACCGTTTCGGGATCCCCTGGCGCACCGTGTTGGCCGGAAACAGATCTCCGGGACTGGTTGTGAACACCAAATCGAATGGCTGCTGGCGGAACTGCCGGATCGTGGTGCCGTAGTTGCCTTGAGGGTCGTAAAAGATCCCGTATCCGCCTCGAATCACCGTCTTCGAACTGGCCTGCCAGGCAATTCCGATCCGCGGGGCAATGGCGGAATAGTCTGTATTCACATTCGCCGTGTCTGAGGCGTTGACACCTGCGATCAGGAGTTTCGCCGTTACCGGATTCCAGTTGACCCAGAAGTTATGATCCTCAGAGAACGGCGTGTTGATCTCATAGTGAACTCCCAGATTCAAAGTCAGCTTGCTGGTTACGCGCCATTCGTCACGCACGTAATAGTTGAACTCGTTCGTGCGTACATGCGCCGTTCCCGGTAAGAAGAAGTCACGCACCGTAGCGCTCGGGAATCCCAGCAGCATGGTGGCCATTGTGTCGCCGGTTCCCGCTGTGCTCGAAGGGTTGTTGGTAAATCCGCTTGTAAAAGTGAAGCGGCCGAACGCACTCTGGCCGGGCGGGCTCGCAGTCTCGCTGATCAGGCGCTGCCGGATATCCAGGCCGAACTTGAGGGCGTGCTTCCCCTTCTGCCAACTCAGGCTGGCCACGTTTTCAAACATGTGTTCCCGGCGAATCAGAGGCTCGGACCGCGCGTTTCCCAGACCTACATAGCCGGACGGACTGATGATTGGCGCTGAAGGTTGGAACGGATCGCTGGTGTCGCGGCCGGGTATCTGTGCCCAAACAGGATCGGTCAGGGTTTCCGGCAGCAGGAATTGTCGATACTTTGTAAACCCGAATCTGTATTCTCCAATGAGATTGGAGCCGAAAACGTGGTTATACGCCAGCACGCCGTTCTGACCCCTGATCGTGTCAGGGCCCGCGAAGCTGTCTTCATTGCCTCCTATTCTCGTGTCGAAAGTATTCGGAATGTGCAGATCGGAATTGTCGATTGAATATCGGCCAAAGAAGTTCTGGTGATTGCTGATTTGATGGTCGATGCGGATGTCCCCTCGATCAAGATTGCTCAGTTTCTGCGGATTGGCAATGAAATTATTAACCAGACCGCCGGTCTGAGGGTCGGGATACAAAGCAACAATTTTCGCCGCCAGTTGATCGAACCTGGAAGCTGGAACCATGTCACTGGGAAACCTGGTCCGGGTATACGTTGTCGGGGCGCCTGGGTTCGTCACTGCGGTCGTCGTTGCGGGATCGAAAATGCCATTTCGCGCGACGCCCGTGAAGTCCCCTGACTTCTCTGCCGCAGTTGGCACCGTGATCACTTTCGTCTGGCCCTGTTTCTCCCGATAACCCTCGTAATCGGCAAAGAAGAATGTTTTGTTGCGGATAATCGGGCCTCCGACACTTCCACCAAACTGGTTCAGCTGGTACGCGGGAATGGGCCGGTCTGGGCGGTCGAAGAAATTCTTTGCGTCAAGGGCGGAATTCCGGAGGTACTCGAATGCCGAACCGTGCACATCATTGCTGCCGGACTTGGTGCTGGTCACCAGCACCGCGCCTCCGGCCCGGCCATACTCCGCTCCCGCATTGTTCGTGATTGCTTTGAATTCCTGCACGCCTTCCACAGCGGGCCGGACTACGAAGGTTTGGGAGATCATTTCCGTGTTGTCGACGCCGTCAAGCAGCAGTTGATTGCTGCTGTCCCGCGCGCCGTTTGCGAGCAGCGTGGTACCGCCGGGCCGCAGTTCGTCCGGGCGGGCACCTGAGTTAATGGTTCCGGTTTGCGCGTAGCTCAATCCCGATACACCTGGAGCGAGAACGGCCAGTTGCACGATGTTGCGGCCGTTCAGCGGCAATGTTTCGATGGGCTTGGTGTCGATCACCTGACCGACAGTTGACCCTTCGGTTTGCAGCAGCGGGGTGGCCGCACTGACTTCGACCGTTTGCTCCAGGGCGCCAAGTGAGAGCTGAATGTCGAGGCGAGCCTCCTGCGCCACCTGAAGCACCAGACCCCTGGTGATATGCCGCTGGAAGCCGGCTTTTTCAGCTTCAACTGCGTAGCTGCCGGGGGTCAGATTGACCGCGCGAAAGTCCCCTGACGCATCGGTTGAAAGGTTGACAGAGGTGTTGGTTCCTTCGTTCGTAATCTTAAGGCCCACTCCGGGAAGAACAGAGCCTGAGTTATCCGTCACGGTTCCAACGAGACTCGCTCGTTCTACCTGTGCAGACAGCGGGGAAAGACAAGAGAACAAGGCCACATATCCGATCAAAAGAGATCGCATGACGTTCGACTCCGTGGGTATTATACAGACGTTTGGGGCAACTCGCGAGGGTGGTCCTGCCCTGGAACGGGCATCCGGTCTAATTGCTTGCAGGTGGATGTGAGATGCATCCCGGCAACAAAGGTGGAGCTGTCCGGAATACAGGAAGTTCTGGCGGCAACACGATAGCGGCTAAGACGGAAACTGTACATCCTCAAAGAACCTGTAATTGTCCAGGTTCGTGGCAGGCGCAAAGAAACAGGCGACTTTCATTGGAACATCGCCAGTGTTCTGAAGCATGTGCACCTCCCCCTGAGGAAACAGAACGGCCGAACCTTCCCGAACTGCGGAAACCTCGCCGCTTACCATCACGCGGCCTGAGCCGCTGACGATGTAAATCACTTCTTCGCCATTTGGATGCGAATGCGCAGGGCGCACAGTCTCTCCCGGTTCGACCCGGATCATGCACATCGAGAGGTGCTTCGCGCCCAGCAGATCGGAGTTCACAAGCCATCGCAAGTTCCGGCCCGGCAGGTCGAGGCTTTCTGCTTCGCTTTCATGGATTATAGGTACGCTCATATCGCCAGTCCCTCTATAACAGTTGCGGCAAGCTTGCGTGGTGAAAGGCCGAACACTTCCAGCAGTTCTTCGTAGAGACCCGAATGGATGAACTGAGGCTTGCCCTCGCCTGTCAGCGTATTTACTGTGATTATCCGTGCGGAAGCGGCGCCCTTACGCGTCGCAATCCGGGCAAAGTTCTGCCACAGGAACCCATTATTCTGTTCGGCGAACACGACCAGCTTTCCGGATTCCGACAGATCCGTCAGCATCTGCTCATCAATGGAGGGCATATCCACCACGCTTACTCCGACGCCTGCGTTCGCGCACTGCTCAGCGGCTGCCAGCGCTTCATGCACTGCGCGGCCGCTGGTAACAATCACTGCCGCGTCTTCCGGAGTCTCACGCAGTGTATAGGCTTTCCCAAATTCAAACCGGAACCTCTCGTCGTACAGAACCGCGGACGCTGTGCGCATCACACGCATGTAAACCAGTCCCCGATTCCCCTCCGTGATCCACTTCATGACGGCCAGCAGCTGACGCGGACAACTCACGTTGATGATATTGAGATGTGCAGAGCCATCGAAGATTGTGATGTCGTCATTACCCATATGGGTAGCGCCGTTGGTTCGCGTTTCGAAGTCGGGCCCGGTGGCAAGGAAGGTGAGATCCAGACCGTGCCCTTCGCTGAGCCAGCCATTCGGGGCTTCCATCGCTTCCAGCCGCTCCTGATGGCCAACCGAGATCCGCCGCAGTACCTGCCAGTTGAAGAACGGACAAAATGTGCTCACCCAGGTGTTGTAGCCGAGCGCCGCGAACGCCTCGCCCATGCTCATCATGTTCGCTTCAGCCACGCCCACGTTGAGTGCGCGCTTCTGGTCTACTGCCGCAACGCCCGCCTCAAGACCGCTTGTCGTCGCCAGATCCGCATCAATAGAAATAATGCGCCGATCGCGGGCGAACACCTTCATCGCCGCCGTTACGATATCGGACGACGCGTATTCCTTTTTCGGGTCGATCTTTGGCAGCGCAGCAGAGTCGTATCGAATCGCTTTATTGCGCGCAGGCACCCGAGACTTCAGTTTCGTTCCGCTGTGGAGGAATCGCTTCGATACAGAATCAAGTTGTGCCCGCGAGCCGGATTCCAGTCTTTCGCGCAAGCGCTCGTAATCTTCAACCCGCGCCTCACGCTGCAGCCGCTGCATGTCGAGTTCCTGCTCCATCAATGAGTCGGGAATCACGACCTTGTGCTTGTTCATAAAATCTGAACAGGCGCCAAACCCCTTCTGGCCATGGCAGATGATGGCCGTGGGCTTTCCGTTCCGTGGCCCATAACGGAACTCTTCCAACGCGGCATATACGCCTTCATACTGAGTCGCATCCGCGCTGAGCACGCGCCAGCCGAATGCCGCGAACACGTCTTCCAGGCACGGCATGGGAAACACCGTACGGCTCGCGATATCGAGCTGTCCGTTGTTCTGATCCACCAACACGCAGAAATTGTCCAGGTGCTTCGTTGCCGCAAACATCACGGCTTCCCAGATGGTGCCCTCCTGTAGTTCACCGTCCCCCGTGAGCGCATAGGAGTCGAACTTCGGACTGGTGTGTCCAGCCAATGCAAAGCCCTGGGCGACGGACAGCCCCTGGCCCATGGGACCGGTTGCAATCTGAATCCCCGGCAGTACCGGCCCCGGGTGGCCGTTTAAAACGCTCGACCAGCTTCGCGAATTGCTGAGTACACTCTTATCAAAGTAGCCGAGGTCCGCATAGATCGAGGCCAGTGCCGCCACCGCGTGCCCTTTACTGAGCACGAACATGTCCTGACCGGCCCTGGTGGGGTCCTCCACGTCGATGTCGATAAACCCGCCGTAGAACAGAGCCACCAGGGGAATGGTCGCGGAAAAAGCCCCGCCGGAATGCAGGCCTTTGTCGGCCGCGTCACGGCATTGTTCCAGGGTGAGGATGCGAATATCAGAATCTTTGATTTCGAGCAGTTTGACGATGCCCCGCCGCAGTTCAGAGGACACCGGCAGCGATACCAGCGGTGAAACCGGCGCTCTCAACGTCATCGGCGAACTCACTGCGAGATTTCCGTCAGCTGGCGGATGTAATTTGAGATGGATCGCGCCGGGATATTCGCCCAGATGGGAGTGCAGTTCGGGAATTCTTCGGAACTTCCCCAGTACTGGGCATCGGGGAACCGTTCCAGCAGAGGTTTGGCACAATCGCCCACCAGAATCACGTCTCCATCCACAGGTTTCACCTCTTCAAACTGGAGCCCGGTGAACACATACAGAGGTCTCTTCAGTTTGGCCAGCGTACCGTCTTCTTTCGCCTGATCCAGCTGTATCCGGACAATCGCCTTACAGCCCGCTTCGCAGGTGGATCCCATCACCACGTTCACGTTGGGGAAAGGACCCTGCAGTATAGTGCTCTGCCGCCGGAAACGCCGCTTCACCTTATCCAGCGGGGCGCCGGTGATCGCGATCTCGTCCATGTTATTCGTGCCTAATCCTTCGGCGGCGCCCAGGACAGTCGAAGGCACATTCGTGCCAGGATAGTCCCAGTCCATCAGCGCTTCGCAGACGGTATCTACGGCGACGCCGTCGGGTCCGCCACAGATGGTGTTGAAGTCTTTAATCAGATCGTCGCGGTAGGCGCTGAACGGTCCGTTGCCCTGGCACGCGTAGAGCGAGTCCATTACAAACCATTTCGGATTCGCGGCGCGCGTCAGATTGCAGATCTTCTGGTAAATGTCGTCGCGATGGCAGCGCACCATCCAGTCGTAGTCGGGCAGATTGCCGAACTGGAGCTTCAGCGCACCGGTGAACGTCGTGTGTACATGCACTTTCATCTTCGGAAGCCCAATGTACACATCGGCGTCACGCACGGGGCGAGGCACGGGGAACTCATTGAAGCTGATTGGCCGGTCGATCTTGTACATGTCAAACGGAACGTTGTCGAACGGGCACAGTTCCGCTCCCGTGCGCTCCGCCACGGCGGCAATCCCGCAAACTTCCATGGCGTTGCGTGTATCGCCTCCCATGGCGCAACGCTCGCCGATCAGGATTTGCGCCGGGTTCTGCTCCTGCACGAGTTCAATCAGGGCTTCCAGCATTCGGGGATCGGTGGTGAAGCCTTCATTCGCCGGGACGGGGATCACGGTGTTGATCTTGATCAGCACCTTATCACCGCGGCTAACGATATTTGGCATGCCTCCCATCGTCTGATCGGCGATGTCCCGAATCATCCCCTTCACCAAATCCAGCTGTTCTCTGGTGCATTGGGCCGGCTTTCCAAGGTCCGCGTCCGAGTGGGCGATCGCAACAGTTGTTTTGTTCGGCATTGGCTGGCTTCTGTTCTCTTTGCGGTCAGATCCGTTCAGCGGCCTGACATTTCATCCCAGGCGTCGACATCTCCTCGTCGCCAACACCGGGCCTGTTCACTTCCTGAGCAATCACGATCTGAATCCGCACCCAAGCTTCTCAAGATATGATTTCGCGATTTTCGCGGTATCTCCTGCCGCTACCGGCATGTTGGGTGAAGGATCCAGTTCAACCATCAGCATGCCCTTCATCCCGGCCTTTCCGGCCAGATCGAGAATGGCGGGGATGTCCACTTTTCCCTGTCCGAGCGGAGAGTAACCGAGGTAGGCGTCGCCCCCGCTATAGTCTTTCAGGTGCATATGCTGAACCTGCGGCAGATAGTCTTTGACCACCTTGACGGGATCCACGCCACCCTTCTGCAGTTGCCCGATATCGGGGCCAAACTTGACGTAGCGGGGGTCAACGGCATCCAGCACGGAGTAGACCTCATCACGCGACTCAATGCAGGTTCCCGTATGCTGGTGCAGGACGGGAACGATGCCCATGCCGCTCAGCATCCTGCCGCATTCGTTCAGAGTCTCAACGATGCTGGTTCTGTTTGTTTTGAAATCGTAGGTCGCGCGAGGCACACTGTTCGGTCCGAGCACGGCGACATAGCCGCCGTTCTTCTGTAACAGAGTTCCCCAGCGGCGCATCTTTTCGAGTTCGTCTTTTCGCTTCGAGGTATCGATGAGATTGAGGGAACAGTAGGCCGAAACGAGCGGCAGATTATGGCTGTCCAGAACCCTGCGCAGACCGCCCTGCATTTCCCATTTCTCCAACACATTCCCGAATGTCTCAAAGCCGTAAAAGCCAAGCCCGGAAACGTCGGTAATCGCAGTCTCTATGTCATCACCCCACGTGATACCGGTGTGCCCGATCTTTAACTGGCGCGCTGGTGAGGCCGTGAGGGTGCCCGCCAGTACAAACCCGGTTCCGAGCCCTATGAGTTGAGCAAACTCCCTGCGAGTGCGAATAAGCTGAGACGATGGGCTTGTCATTGCGTAATGCGCAAATTCCATTGCAGACAGAATTCTATCAGCCCTTCCACGTGGAAGCAATCCGGGCCCATTCGTTTCATTTCGGCTCCACTGCGATCGCCCAGAGGTCGGTTTGGCCAAGGTTCTGTCCGATGTGAGTGCCGCCGGTTCGCCAGACGACTTCGCCCGTGTGCAGGGTCGATGTCTCAGTGCGTCCGTCCGGCATGAGGTGCCGCAGTTCGGCTCCGGACAGGCAAACCACCACCCGCGCCCGATGCGTGTGCTGTGGCTCATTGGTTCCGGCCGGAATACGGATTTCGTATACCCGCGCGAAGCGGTTTTCAATCAGGACTTTGTAATTCGGCGAAAGTCCCGCGGTACCCAGCGTCTGATCGCTGCCCTCACCCGCAAACTGGACCCGTACTACATGAACGGTGGTGGTCGAGTCGTTGACGAACGGGCCGTGTCTGTAAAAGACCTGGCCCAGCGTGCCGGTAGCCGCGACCACTATGGCCGGGCGTTCACCCTGTAATCGCGCTCCGGGCACCAGATCGTGTTCACTGACGATCACATTGCTGTTATGGAACGACGCCAGCCAAAACAGAAAAACGAAGGGAATCTGAGTCATGGTGTTGAGTAAACGTACATCCATCCTTCCCGAGATATGTCATCGGCGTGGACTGCACATCGGCGTCCATCCTGGCCGACTATAGCTCCTTTCCGAAGCGCGTGCTGTTCGCAGTCGGAGCAAACAGATCGAAAGTCCATGCTTGCCTGAACTGCGTCACATTCTTTGTATTGATCTTGGTGAACGGCGAATAGCGCTGTCTCCCCGCGTCGTGGAAACAGGCAGGCCAGTCCGTTTGCGCTAACACGGGAAATGCGGCGAGAACAAGGATTCCCGAACTGCGTCGAGCGATCGATAGCGAGGCTCGTAACCAAGCAGCCTTTGCGCTTTCGCAATACTGCAGTTCGGCGATCTGGCGATATGATCCCACGTAACAAACGCCTCCTTTTCAGTGACGCTTTTGCGCCATTCTTCCCATGAAAAGTAACGGATTTCCGCCTTTCTGCCGTACCATCCCGCGACGGCTTCGGCATAGCCTGTCATGGTGACCGCGGCCGGCGATACCACATGGAAGCTTTGACCAACCGCTTGCGGCCATTTCCGAAGTGCCTTCACAAAACACTGCGCCACATCGTCCGCGTGAACGTGGTGCAGCGTCTCGCGGCCGATATTCGGAAGCGTGATCCCGCGTCCTTCGGCGAGGTCACGAAATATCTGCGGATTGAAATTTGCCGCCGGATTCAGAGGGACCCATCCCTGGCCCACCAGATGACCGGGATGCAGTACCGTAGCCGGCACGTCAGTCTGCCCCTGGAGGAAACTCTCGATAGCCGCCTTCCGAATGCCGTAGTCCGAAATCGGCCGGCGCGGCTGATCTTCGGTGGTCGGCACTTCCACACTCATGCCGTGAACCCAGATGGTGCCGCAGTGAAGAAGCCGCTCGACCCGACCACGCAGGGCTTCAACCAGGCGCTCGGCGCTTTCGAGCGTATAGCAGGTCAGATCGACCACGGCTTCAGCCCCGAGTTCGGCAACTTTCCTCGTAAAACTCTTGTCGTCGCGATCCAACACGGCATGGGTTACTTTGCTCCATGCAGGGTCGCCGATGTACGGAACCCGCTTCCCCCGGCTCACGCACACAGTTTCGAAGCCTTCCTGTGCAAGGCGGGGTGTCAGGTAGGAGCCGATGTGGCCGGAACCGCCGATAACCGCGACCCTCATCAGTGCAGGCTCCGCCGAACATCGTCGGGATTGCTGCGGATCTCCGAACGATCCGAAGCCGGCCGAGCCTTTGAGAATGATTTCTCCATTCCTGTCTTCGCGTAAGCTTACACGATGTCGCGATGCATGTGACGCATCCGCGAGGTCGATGTATTCCGGCGCGCTTACCTGTGAATCCGATCCGCGTGCCGCGCGCTGTGGCAATTCTCAGAGCTTCGGCTCTTCCCGCAGCTTCGGCTTACTGAAGTTCGCAGCCGAGGTAACGGACAATCTGATCGATCTCGCTGTCCGTTGCTGTTGCGCCCGTCCGGACCTCACCGGATGCCGCACGCTGTGGCATCTCTCCGGTACTGGAGCGCGTTGTGGCAAGGTCTTTATAAATGGTGGGTGCCGCTTTTTGCGTTGAGTGAAATGTTGAGTGAAATGAGGAAGCCATCAGCAGTTCCGAATACGATCTGAGGGGGCAACTCCTTTGTGCCGCTCCAGTAAGCGATCCCTCGCAGGGCCGGAGTGTGGGCGCTCTCGTATTCCCAAAGCTTCCTTGCCGTCTCTGGTTCCAGCGCCACCACACGGCTATAGGCGGTGCCGATGAAGACCACACCCGTTGACAACCAGAGGTACGCTTTCCGCGCGGCGCGCGCGGGCGGCGGCGGCGCGGCAGCCTCGGTATCGAACGTCCATCCCAGCTTCAGTTTCGCCATATTAGCGGCGTGATCTGCTCCAGAGGCGAGTAGCGCATCCCGCCGGGGGCGTGTCCGAAGACTGGCCAATCCGTTTGGGCGTGAAGCGTGAATGCAAAAGGGCGATAAGGCTGCGACCCTCATAATCGATCGTTCCAATGAACCATCGGCAGGCCGGGAGCGGGCGCGCGAAAAAACGGGATCCGCGTCCCTTTCAGCGAACCAATATACGCCGTCTGCAAATCGGGTCCTCCGAACGTGACGCTTGCCATCCAGGGCGCTATTCCATTACCTGTTGCGAAGAGCACGTCTTCCGTTACTTCGCCGGCAAAGAATTGCTTTTCGAGGGCGTCGACTTTGGCAGGATCGCCCTCGTCCAGCAGCACGCGCAGGTCGCCTTCCGGCGTCAGGACGAAGAGTTTATCCGAATAGACCGTTGTTCCCCAGAGATTGCCGGCGGTGTCGAACGCGATGCCGTCCGGCCATGCCCCTTTGCCCAGATTTGAGGGACCGAAGATTTCCCGTTCGGCGACACCACCGTTCTCATTGATGCGCAGTCGCGTGATGCAACCGCCTGTTGTTTCCACAACGTACAGCCATTCTTCCTTCGCGTCGAAACGGACCTCGTTCGTGAATCCGAAGCCATCAGCCACCACGCGGAATACGCCGTTCTCGTACACCGCGATGTAGCCGTCTTTAAGGTCAGTTCGAAGTGCGTGCATCCAGTTCTTAATTCGGGTCGAGATGGTGACCCACAGACGGTCTTTGGAATCGCGCAGCACGAAGTTCACCTTGCCGATTTCCCTGCCGTCTATGCTGTCTGCAATCACGCGCGAATCGCCATCGCGTGTCATCAGTTCCAGACGATCCGTACCGAAATTGGCGATCAGAAAATCACCGTTGCGTGCGAAGGCGAGCCCATTTGGAAGAGTGCCTGTCAGGTAGCGCGTGGCTTCACTGGCTGCGCCTTTGAAATGGCCAGATTGCCGTTGGGTCACAATCAACTGTGCGCCATCGGGAGCGATTTGCATAACTCCGCCGCGAGCGTCGGCTGCCCAAAGAGTGCCATCGCGCTCAGCAAGAATGCATTCGGGCCGCTGCAAGTCATGGCCGATGTACTGCAGGCAATCTTTATCGATTCCGAAATCCAGAATGGGGTTCGGACGGGTCAAACAGGACGCTCCCGGCCAAGGCCGAATACCAGTCCAGGTGATGCGCTATATGCAATTTGCATTGCGTGTTCCAAAAGGAAATCTATCAACAGCGGGAAATGATGTCAACAGAAGTACGAATCGCCGGGAAACCTGCAGGTTCCGCATGGAGGATCAACCGCGGAGGCTGACGCTCGAGTCGGTCCCGCGCAAACGGAGTTCGGATGAACTACAGCAAACCGCTGATTTGCGCTGCGATGTCTTTTACGTGCGCTGCCAGTTCCGGCTGCCGTTCCGAGGGAAACCTCGTCGTGGGTGCAGAGATCCCAATGGATGCGATCACGGCTCTGTCCTTATCGCGTATTGGCGCTGCCACACAGCGCACACCTTCCATGTATTCCGAATTATCAGACGCAAAGCCACGCGTTCTGATTTCATTGCACACTTTCGCCAGCTCTGAAACTTTTTGCACGGTTTGTTTCGTGTACTGCGTCAATGGTTTGCTTCCGAAAAGCTGCCTGAGCGCCGGCTCATCAAAGTCGGCGAGAAGAGCTTTTCCGTGCGACGTACAGTACAGTGGTACGAGTTCGCCGGTCTGGCCTGATATGGCAATGACGTGACTGGTAGCGGCGTGATCAATGAAGAGGGCTTTGCGCCCCTCCCGCACTGCGAGATGAGCCGTCTCGCCAGTCACGCTCGCGAGAGCCTGGAGATGATCGTGAGCAATGGTGGCAAGCATGCCGCTCCAGTCGTACTGCCGGGAAAGGCGCCAAACTGCCGTGCCGAGAACGTAGTCCTTGCCGGTGGTCGAGTTTGCCAGAAAGCCACGTCGTTTCAAAGTGTTAGCGAGCCGAAAAACACTACTCCGGTCTATTCCGAGAACCGCGGTCAGTTGCCCGAGAGAAATCGGCGTCGCGGATTTGCCGACGGTTTCCAGAATCATCAGCCCGCGATCCAGGCTCTGAATGGACGGCGTTTCTTTTGTCTGTCGCGGTTGCTTTACAGGGGTTTCCAACATGTGTAGTATATAGGGAAAGTATTGCATATTACGCAATCACCTCGGAACCGAGACGACTTGGAGCTGGCCTGTTCCAGGTGCGTTTCCAGCGACGACCGGGCCACTTCCAGCCGGTGCGATGACAGCCATATACTTTGGGGTACCGTCTTTCGCCCGAAAGTTGATTGGAACGGACGTTCTGCGCCGGTGCGGGGGGCTCTTCGGGTATGCGGTCTTCGCTTGACTCGAGGGCTATTGGGCTAAGCAGCTCTATGAGCGGCGAAAGTTCTGCCTGAAAAGAGGGACCCGCTCTCATCACGCGGGTCCCGGTGAACTCAGAATCGCAACCGCAGCGCCATTTGCACGAGGCGCGGAGTGTTCTGCTGTGTGGTGATCTGGCCGAAAAGATTGTTCGCTGCGGTTGTCTGGCCCAGATTCGGAGAACCAAACTGCACGCGGTTAAAGAGGTTAAACGCCTCAGCCCGGAATTCGACTTTTACCCTCTCGGTGACCGCAGTGTTCTTGAAGACCGAGAAGTCGTAGTTGGCAATACCTGGTCCGCGCAGGATCGGGTCGGTTCGGGCTTCGTTGCCGAAAGTGTAAATTGCCGGCGTTGTAAAGCAGGCAGTGTTGAACCACCCGGTGATCTTCGACTGTGCCGAACCGTCTACTGTTTTTTGGCAACCAGCCACAACGTTAGGACGGAGCCCGGTGTTAAGACCGGTGTTGTTGGGTGTGGCGGTGATTCCCAGTGGGAAACCCTTCTGGAATGTGGTAACGCCGTTGATACCCCAGCCGGACACTATTCGGTCCGCAAAGCCGGAAACACTTCCGAGGAAGGCGCGGCCCTTGCCCATCGGCAGATCGTAGACATAGCTAACGGTGAGACGCTGGCGCGAGTCGAAGCTGGAGAGAGCCTTCTCGCTACGCATGTCGTAGACGTTCTGATACCCGGCGACGCCGGTACCAGAATCGAGCCAGCTGGTCAGCGTCTCAACGTTCGCCAGGATCTTCGAATACGTATAAGCGCCCAGCAGTGTGCCGCCCGATGAGAAGCGCTTTTCGGCCTTCACCTGCAGGGCGTGGTACGTACTGTCGCCTGAGTAGTTGCCGGGGTCCGTCAGGGTCTGGTACTGAGGGAACGGCAACAGCAACTGACCAGCCTGCACGGTCCTCGCAGAAAGCGTACCGGTAGAGACGACTCCGAAGAAAGGATTCGCCACCTGGTTCTTCAGGGCAGAACCGAGGGCGAGGTACTTCGGATCGATCTGGTTGAACTGCAGGCCCAGCGGCAGGTGAATGCCGCGCAGCCCGGCATAACCTGCCTCGAGCGCAAAGTCGTGCGGGAACTGGTGCTGAACAGTGAAGTTCCACTGCTCGGTGTAACCGGCGTTCTCAAAGCGGAGTTGACCTTTGCCGCCAAGGCTCCCGCCCAGCAGATTCGCCTGGTAGATTGGGTTGCGCCCTGGCGCGGCGATCAGGCCCGTGGGGAACGGGTTGCTCAGTGTTGTTGCGTAAGTAACGGAACTGTCTATAGTCGCGTTCTGCGCATTGTTGTAGTAGGCAGCTGCATTGCCGTATGGCCCTTGCGAGAACTGCACGTTCGACGGAATGTAGAAGACGCCGCCACCGGTTCGGATGACGGTCCTGTCGCTCAACCTGTACGCGAGACCGATACGAGGAGCAACCAGGCCATAGTGTTCCGGATTCAATCCCTTCTCGGGATGCAGAGGACTATTCACCAGATCGAATGCGCCTATTACCGGATTCCCACTCACCAGGACACCCTTGAGTGCCGGGTTCAGTTCAGTCGGATTGAAAACGGCCTGTCGGTCGTAACGCTCGCGGTACACACCGGGTATCTCCCAGCGCAGGCCGGCCGTAACGGTTAGTTTGTTAGTAGCCTGCCACGTGTCTGTGACGAAGTAGCCCTGATAGTAGAGCTGGGCGTAGGTAAACAGCGAAGTCTGAACCAGGCTGCTGTTGTTCGACAGGCCGAGCAGGAACGACGCCATACCGCTGCCCGACGCGCCGCCAGTGTTGGTGGCAGCCGTGAACAGGTTGTCGAACGAGAAGGTGCCGCCCGGATTGTTGTTCTGAAAATAATTCAGGTCGTTGC
>JAUZEU010000102.1 GCA_030838885.1 Bryobacterales bacterium
AACAAGTCGACTATGTCATTGACGCGATCTGCCGGCGCCAGTCCGCGCCAATGTCCGCGATGGCCGGGCTGGCCGCCGGGCTTGCGGCGGCTCTTCTTTCTTCCGCAGCCCCTTTGGCGTTGCTCGCCGGCCAACCCGTCTGAAGAAGGCGGCTTCGATGAGGTAACCGAGTTTCGTTGGCGCAGAGCCAGCTTTCGCTCAAGATCCGCGATCTGCTTTTCGGCCTCGGCCAGCTTTCTGTCCCGCTCGATCAGTTCCTGTCGCAGCCTCTCGTTGTCCCGGCTCAGCCGCTCGACGTCGCGCTCCAGCTTTCGCTGCTCCGATTGCGACGGTTTTGCTGCGTGTGACCGGCGATGTTGGCGGTTCAAAGCCCTCAAACAACTACACTGCCAGGTTTTTCAACAAAGATCCAGGTCTGCCGTGAAGATTCTTCAAGCTTTTTTGTGCGCGCTCTTGACCACCACCTGAACTGTTACGTTTGCCGGCGGTACCCGAACCTTAGCCCCTGCGGGAAGGTTCGCCATCCACTCACGCACTCCCGCGGGCGCGCCGCAATTCGACAATTCCGCCATACAGCATCGGGAATTATGACTGAGCCGTAAAGGCGAGGCAGAACTTCTACGGCATTTATGAGAAGGAGGTAATTCAGGGGCGACGTGTCCGCCACCACTACAGTCATTTGCGGGCTTGGAGAGCAATCTCAGTATCCCGCTGGACATCCTCGACCGAGACATTCAGCAGGACACCGTGTTCCTTCAGGAATCCGTCCATCTCGTACCGAGACGCCACGCCCAGCAGTCGGGGCGCTTGAGATACGCTCAGCTTTCCGGAACGAACGCCTTCCAGGGCAATCGCTTCCAACGCGGCACGGTGTGGATCGCCGTCTCCTGGAGCGAGCTGGCGCACTAAATCCTCGGGTATTCCAACTGTATCTGCATAGAAGCCAATCAACAGTGCAAAATTACTCTACGGACCGCGAACGAGGCAACCCGATCACGACTAAAGACTGCGGTCCGTCATAAATTCCCAGTCACAGTCTTCGAGAATTTATCTTCCGTATCATATCAACAACTTACCAGCCCAGGGAGGCCGTTTTCGCTACGCTCGCACGCTACCGTCAAAGCGAAAGGAGCCACGCCGATGGCCTCAAACGCTCAGATCACAGCAAACCAGCTCAATGCGCAACACTCTACCGGTCCCCAAACCACCCACGGAAAAGCCCGGGTCTCTACCAACGCCCTCAAACTCGGCCTCTTCTCCATGCGCGACTTCGTTCGCCCCGAAGATACCGAAGACCACGAGCTCCTCAGCACCAGCCTCTGGCTCGAACTCGCCCCAGCCACCCCGCTCGAACAAACCTTCACCACCGAGATCATCCGCGCTACCTGGCGTCTCCACCGCTGTAACGCGATCGAAGCCAGCCTCGCCGACCGCGCCGGCGACAGCGGCCCTGACCCCATCGCTGACGAAACCCTCGCCCAAACACAGAAGTCCATAGATCGCGCCCGAGCCCAGGCCACCACATCCCTTCACAAGGCCATGTCCGAACTCCGCCGCCTGAAAGCCGAACGCCTGGCCTCCGCGCAGTCCTCAGACTCGCCCAAATCCGCCATTACAAAACAAACCGAATCCCGGCAGACGGCCTTTGATCAACCGCAGTCATCTGGCCAACAGACCCCGCGCAACGCCCTCTGCCCCTGCAATTCCGGCATCAAATTCAAACGCTGCTGCGGCCAAAACGCCCCGCCCATCCTGAATTTCCCGGACCCCGCCACAACGCGGCGATGAACCTACTTAAACCTCTTCTTGAACGCGAAATCCAGCCCCACATAGCCGTTCTCTTCGCGTATCAGAATCGCCGACCAGTTTCGGTTAAATGCCCACTCCACCCGTATCAGCTGCGTACTCGTGCTCGAGACGTCGGTAATATAGGTGAACAGCACCTCCGGCGTCACCTGCTGCTCAACGGTCAGCCGCGCCTGCGGACTCCCGGTGATTCCCGTCAGCTGGGGGTCGATTTTCAGCCGGCTCACACCGAAAAACCGCTGCAGCCGCCCTGCCACGGGATTCGCGATCGCCTGCCCGATCAGCGTATCGGCCCCCAGCTGCTGAAAACTCTGCGATTGCCCCGCCAGCGTCGTATTGCCCGGCGCGCGCCCCGTCGCCAGCAGCGCCACAATATCCGAAAACTGCAGCGGCGGGTCCGATCGGTAACTCACATTCAGCTTCGTAATCGGCCCCGAAAGCGTCAGAATCACTTCCACGCCCCGGGCCTTCGTCTCCAGATCCAGGTTGAGGATCGGTTCAATCTTGGCCGCGTTGAAAAACGAAATCGTGCCCTGATTGATCGAGTACCTGTTCCCAAAGAACACCAGCGACCCCTGCGTAATATTCACCCGGCCCAGCACCGCCGGGTTCGTCACCGTGCCCCGCAGTCGCAGGTTTGCGTCCGCCTGGAGACTATCCGTAACACTCGTTTGGAACGCCACATCCGGAGCAGTCGTGATCTGCACATCCAGGTTCATGTTCGACGCGAACCCGTTCTGCGCGGAAGCCGTCTTCAGCGGTTGCGCCGACACCGCCAGAATCGTCGCCGCATCCGACTTCGGATTGATCGCCACCCGGTGCACCGTTATCGCGCCCGAAACGTTGCTCCGCCGCGACGTGCCCACCATCGTCAAATCCGCATCGGAAATCGAGCTCACGCCCTCCGGATACCGCACCCTTACCCCACGAGCCTTCGTCTCGATCCGGAACGTCAGCTGTCCGCCGCTGTACGCCGCAAAGCCCGTCGCATCCACCCGGCCCCCGCCCGATTCCGCGGTCAGTTGCTGTATCGTCGCCCGCGTCCCGTTGAACACAATCTCGCCATTCGCGTTGGTCAGGCCATTCGTGAAACCGGCGTAATGGAAATCGACGCCCTTCATCACCGCCCGGCCTGCAATGTCCGGCGTATTGAACGTGCCCCGCACTGTTCCGTCCAGCGCCAGCGATCCGGTCGACGTAATATCCTGGCTGAAAGATCGCACCAGCGCCAGATTCACCGTCCCCTGCAGTCGCAGATTGAGTGCCGCCGGATCGGAAAATGTCGTTCCCGCGTCAGACCCTCCGCCCAGATCCACGCTGCCCGTCAGGCTCAAGTCGGTCTCAGGCGCCTTCAGCCGGGCACTCTCGATCTTCAGCACGGACTTCGTCAGGGTTGCCCGGATGGGTCCGTTATTGCTCACCGAAAACTTCGGCAGATTGTGCGCGAAATCGCTTCCCGGCAGCGGATGCACTTCAATGCTCGGGATGTCGAGGCGCACCGTCAGATCGGCGGGCCGTCTCAGCGGGCCGCTGACAACCACATCCCCCTGCGCCGTACCGTCGAAATTCAGGCTGGCCGTGTCGTTCGATTTCGTGATCAGCGCGGCCAATGCATTCAGCCCCGCGTTGGTGAAAGTCACCTTGCCGTCCACAGGATAATCGCCCGTCAGT
>JAUZEU010000103.1 GCA_030838885.1 Bryobacterales bacterium
TTGGTTTAAACTTTCCTGCCCCTGTTCGCGTCCAATTAGAAACCACCGGATGCGATTCGCCCTCTGCCTGTGTCTGCTTCAACCTCTTCTTGCCGCGCCGCCTTTTACCTGCCCGGCCGGCGCCCCGCTGGGCACCTTTCAGATCACCGCGGCCCCTCCCGGCGGAGGCGCCAGGCGACAACTCCAGACCATTAATCAGCTGTTGCCGGGCTATCGGATCTCATACGTCCCGGTAAAGCTGAATTCGCCGGACAAGAAGAAAACCCGTATATCACTTGTCCTGCTGCCCTCAGACCACGGCAAAGTGAAAGTCTTCGATCCCGAGCGCGCCGACGCAGAGATTAACTGGACTGTACCTTTTCGCACAGAAATAGCGGCGGTTGTCTATGGCCCCCAGGGCCTGAACCGCAAGAAGGTCGATCAGCTCATCGCGAAGAATGACGAACTGGTAGGCCAGCTTGCCGACTACGCCCAGAAGACAGAACAGACCCAGGCGCTCATTCAGGCCATCACCCAGGAGCAGCAGGCCCTCGATACCGGCAAGAACGTAAACGCCGCCGTCGTCAGTTTCGCCAATCAGTTTCCAGGGACCAAACTCGACCGGACGCAACCCGCCGATCAACAAATGCTCGCCCTGGTGCACAGCATCAATCCCGCTCTTTCCGCGTACGATCCGCTCGCTCCAAGCGCGAGTCAACGTGCCGCGCAGTCGGCGGGTCTGGCGGCAGCTGTAGCAGGTCTCTTCTTTGGCACCAATGTAGGACTTGCGGCCAGCGGCGGTGCGCTTCTTCTGAACATGCACAGTCTGTTCTTCCCCGGCACCGAGTTCCGCTCGTCATTCGCGGAAACTCTGCCCGAGCAGAAGACTGAAATGGCTCTGTGCGGCAACAAGACGCCCTCCGCTTCGCGGACAGAACTGGCATACCTCTGGGCTACCCGCGTTCCGGATTCCGGCCCGCCCGAGATAGCGCTGACCAAAACGGAGCACCTGCCCCTCGGCGCAAAATCTGCCATCCCGGTAAGTGTGCACGCGCGCAACGACAGTCTCGTCGCGCGCGTGCAGGATTGGAAACTGGTTTCGGAAGACGGCAAGCTGGCTGTTCCCGCCGCCGTCAAATTCAATTCAGAAGCAAAGACGCTGGACGTGGACGCCACCGATCCGAAGCTGAAGCCTGCACTCTGGAAACTCGCGGGCGAATGGGACTCGTCGCCGCTCACCATCACGGGCCAGATCGAGCTCCATCCCTTTAGCACGTTTGAGAAAGCGCGCCTGACAGCCACTTCGCAGGATCAGTTAACCGAGGGGTCCGGCAAGTGCATCGTCGTTCTGGAAGGTGACGACTTTGAGTTCATGGAAAAGCTTTCGTTTAAAAGCCTCGATGATAAGTTTGCTCAGCCCGCAGCGCTGCCATTTCACCTGCCCAGGGGGGCGCGTGCCGGGCCGCAAACAACTCTGGAAACACAGGTGGATGCAGGTGCTCTGCCTCATGGGCGTTATCAATTCCTGCTCGCGCAAAGCGACGGCAAACCGCACGAAGTGCCTTTCAAGATACTGCCTGCTCCACCCACCATCACCAATCTTCCCCTGTTCGTGAACACAGGCGTCGAGCCGCAGCACTTTACCCTGCAGGGAACCGGGCTGGACCGGATCGCAGGGTTTACCGCCGAGGGTGTCCAGATTAGCTTCAACGCACCGAATACGATCGCCATCAAAGCCGAGCCGGGCCTCAAAGACGGCACACGGATCGCGTTGCAGATGAAGGTTACGGACTTCGCGCAGCCCATCGGCTTACCCGGTGCGCTGGTGATTGCGGGACCCAGGCCGGAGATCTCGGCTGTGCGTCCCTCGCAGGCTGCCGACACCGGTGTTGTCCTTCGGCCCGGCGAGATCCCCGCCGGGCAGTTCGTGAGCTTCGCGCTTGACCTCAGCAACACCCCGAATATCAGTTCGCTCCGGCTCGCCTGCCCCGGCTCTGCGGCCGTCGTGCTCAAGGCCGGCACACCGCAATTGCAACAGCAGGGGCCCGGGGCGCTCTTCCTGTCATTCAATCCATCCACGGTGGGCCCGCCCGGCTGCACCATCATGGCCGAGGCGGTCACCCCTGCCTCGGGCACATCTGCGCCGAAGCGCCTCGGCGCTATCGTCCGCCTTCCGCACATCGACTCCTTCGAGATCAGCGATCAGAAGGCCGGGGAGAACACATGGCTCGGTTTGCTCCGAGGTCAGGACCTCGATACCATCGAGCGGGTAGGCTGGGATCCCGCAACAGGAACCCCGGTGACTGCGATTCCCACGCCACTGCCCGGAGGCAATGGCGCGACTCTCCAGGTCTCCGTTCCATGGCCCGCGCCAGCGCCACACGCCCCGCTCTACATCTGGCTGCGCGGAGAGTCAGCGGGCCGCATCACCTCGGTGAAGTGGTAACAGACTTCAGGTACAGCGGCTGACCGTGCTGTGAGTGCGGGCATGTTTGCCGAAGACATCCGAATCGGGTTGGACAAATCTCCATCGCGCGGCGCTGAACAAAGCGGGCCGGATGATCCCGTCGCCATGCCTGCAAAGACAGGGTGCTCACCGGCACTAATACACCGCCCCTGTGTCTTGTTCTCACGCAGGTGCGGGAATAAACTGAGGCCCGTACGAAAGGAACAAATCCAATGGCACACTATCTTCTTCAACTGGCATACACGCCCGAAGCCTGGTCGGCACTGATAACCAATCCTCAGGATCGGACCAAAGCCGTCCAGGATGTGGTCGAAAATCTTGGCGGTAAAATAGAGCGATTCTGGCTCTCGTTCGGTGAGTACGACATAGTGGGTGTCCTCGACATGCCCGAAAGCGTCAGCGCGGCCGCATTCTCGATGGCGCTTTCCGCAGGAGGAGCATGCCGGAGCGTGAGAACCACCCCCCTGCTCTCGACGGAGGAAGGCAAGGAGGCCATGAAGAGAGCCGGCACCTGCGGCTACACACCCGTAACC
>JAUZEU010000104.1 GCA_030838885.1 Bryobacterales bacterium
ACTGCCACATACAAGCGTGCGCCAGCCCCGCGCGTGAGCTATTCTGAAGGGACGATGCCAGGCCAGCCGGGACTTCAGCAACCAGGCGTCTTATCGCACCATCCGGCAACCATGCCAGCGACCTCAACCGAAGTTGCCGATCTGAACAATTCCTTTCGGAAAATCTCCTTTAAGTTCCTTGTGGTCCTGGTATTTATCCGATTCAGCATGCTTCACCAGTTGCTGACTTATAAGCTGGGAATCAACCTGTACCTGCTCTATATCTTCGGCCTGCCTCCTGTGCTCGGCTTTTTGTTCACGGGTGGATTCCGGAGAGCGTTTCGGTTCCGCGTCACCACGTACTGGGTGTTGTTTGCCGCCTGCCTGCTCTGTTCGTGCATGTTCAGCACATGGCGTGGCGGTTCCGCAGCGGTGGTGATCACGTATCTTCGAACCGACTTCCTGATGTTGTTTCTGATTGGCGGCATTGCAGTGGGCTGGAAGGAGTGCCGCACGCTGATGATGTCAATTGCCCTGGGTTGCCTCGCGACTGAAGTTTGGGTTAAGTTCTTTCGGGAAATCGATATGCAGGGCCGCACCAGTCTCGCGTTCGGCACCGTTGCAAACTCTAACGACTATGCGGCCCATTTGATCCTGATAATTCCGCTGCTGCTTTGGGCGGCGATGAGTGCCAAAGTGTTCCTCTTTCGGGTTGTGGCTTTACTGGGAGTAGCTTATAGCTACTATCTGATTGTCGCCAGTGCATCCAGAGGCGCATTCATCGCTCTCATAGTGATGCTGGTCTGCCTCTTGGTCATGGCCACAAGCCGACAGCGGATGATAGGTTTATTCGTCGGTGCCGCTATGCTGATGGCCGCGATCGCGATGGTGCCGGCGCAGACTTTTCAGCGTATTTTGTCGTTCTCGGAGGAAAGTGCCGATTCCTCGCGGGAAGCGATGGAATCTTCGCGTATCCGGAAGGAGTTGCTGCAGGACAGCATCTGGTTGTCTGTCACTCACCCTCTGTTGGGTGTAGGTCCTGGACAGTTTGGCGTGGTGGAAGGGCGTTCAGCAAAGTTTGTCGGGCGGGTCGGATTGTATTACGAAGCGCATAACTCGTTTATGACAGTTGCCAGCGAATGCGGTACACCGGCACTGATCTTTTATCTAAGTGGCATTGTGTCGTCGTTCCTGCTCCTGAACCGGGTTTTCCGAACGGTCGCCTCCGATCTATCCTCCACCGAGATTCGCAACGGCATAGTGTGCATGAAAGCCGCATTGCTGGCTTACTGCACTGCAATCATGTTCGTGAATTTCGCCTATTTCTATTATTTGCCGGCCTTCGCCGGTCTGATTGCTGCGCTGGCAGCTTCGTTCCCGGAGAGTATCCCGGGTTTTGGGGGTGTCCGAGCCTCTCAAGTCGCCGAGAAGCCTTCAGGGCTTGCCGGTCCCGCGCGGCGGTCCGTTGCGAAGCCACGGGCGTTAGGTCCCTCCCAGTGGCCGAAAGTGAGAATCTGATGGTCGACGCCGCCACGGATCGCGCCCCCCTTCTGTTCAAGCGTCTTATCGAAGGCACGGTTCTTTACTCGGTCGCACTCTTTGCCCAGCGGGTTGCAGGTCTTATCCTGCTTCCCGTCAACACTCATTTTCTTAGTCCCGGGGATTACGGCGTTCTCGATCTGCTCGAGCAAGTCGGAGTGGTAATTGGCGTGTTGATTGGCCTCAACATCTCCGCTGCCCTGGGCTACTTTTATTTCAGGCAGGAGTCCCCCGAATCCCGTGACAAGGTAGTGGCTACTATCCTGGCGGGCGCCACTCTGATGGGCGCCGCTGCGGGCCTCGCCGGAGCTGTGTTTGCGGGGCCCATTGGGCGCCTTGTCTTCAGCCGCCCAGGCTACCAGGGTTATCTGCTGTTCGTTTTTGCTTCGCTGCCTCTGGGTGCGCTGCTGGAGGCACTCTTCACGTGGGTTCGGGTAACGGACCGGCCGGCCGTCTATGCGTGGACATCTCTGCTGCGCGTCGGCATCACAGTGGTGATGACTGTCACGCTGGTCGGTTTCTTCAGACTCCGAATCATCGGTGTGCTGACGAGCAGCTTTGTGGCGATGCTCGGACCCGTTTTATTTCTCGGCTATTATTGCTTGCGCAGGATGCGGCTGACGTTCGACCTACCCACTTTTGTCGCCGCCTTCCGCTTCTCATTCCCGCTCGGCCTGGGAACTATAGCAATGTTCGTCATCAACTTCGGCGACCGTTTTTTCCTCAGCCACTACAAGACTCTTACTGAGGTTGGCATCTACGCGGTTGCGTACAAAATTGGCATGCTGATGAGTCTGGTCCACGGGTCGTTTCATACCTACTGGTACTCACAGGTGTACGCGGTTGCCCGCCGCGACGACGCGGATTACGTCATCGCGCGCATCTTCACCTACATGATGCTGGCGCTCTCATTTACCCTGGTAGCGCTTATCGTAGTCTGCCGTCCGGCAGTTGCTGTCCTGGTCACCCGGCCGGGCTTTGAGACTGCCGCTTTCGTGGCTCCGGTCATCGTGCTTGCCTATTACGCACGAGCCATTGGCGATTTCTTCCGATGCTTTCTGCTGGTTGCGGGGCGCTCGACGTATGATGCCGCGTGCAACTGGATCGGGGCCGTGATTTGCCTGGCCGCTTATTTCATCCTCATTCCCCGGTATGGGATGTGGGGCGCCGCAGCCGCCACGCTTCTGACGTTTCTGGTGATCGCAGTAGTCTCTGCCATCTGGTCGTATCGAATTCGCCCGTTTCGCGTAGAGGGAGCCAGATTGTTTATGATCGGAGCGGTTTCGGCCGTATTACTGGGCCTGCATTTCTTAATCGCGGTGCAGACCATCGTCATGCAGATCGCCTGGGCGGTACTCCTGACGGCTGCCTTTCCCGCTCTCCTGTGGGTGCTTCCGTTTGCGCGGCCCGGTGAAGTTCTGAAGCTGCAATCGCTTGTAAGAACCGCCCTGGATCGCAGCCGGCGCGTACTGGGGGGCTGATTCCACGATTCTGGATGGTGTATGCCTGCACCTGCGTGCCGATCTGCGATCCGCACGTTATTGAAAGTGCTCTGTGCGCCTGCGCAACTCAGTTCTGTCGTGATGCTGTCGTCAGTCTTGCGATTCTTATTCACCGCTGCGTCTATAAGCCTGACGATTGGATGGGGAAGGCCCTCAGCTGGAAACCCTTTGCTTTCCCCGGCGTTCTGTCTTACTCCATCTATCTGTGGCAACAGCTCCTGACCGGGAATTCCAGGGCGTGGATGAACGCCGTCCCTCAGAATCCCGCGTTTGCAGCCCTCGCATCGCTGGTGTCCTCCGTTGGCGCGCTTAAGCCTGGCCGCTCAGGTTCTCCACCGCCCGGCCAGATGGAGGGAGGATCGGTTCTGCCTGCCCAGGATTGGTACCCCAATTACATTCTTATCAGCCAGCGCGTTCTGCGGTGCTGATCCCGACAGGCCTGCTGAATTTTGGTGTTAACATACACGGAAGATGATCAGCCTGCGTCACCCAGCCCTGCTATGGGCGCTATCCCGGAATCTGGGACTCGGTTTGGGATCTACGGCGAACCTGTTCGGTTCGTATTATTTCGGGCGCCGCAGCGCACTGCAGAAGGTCTATCCGGAAACAGTTGTAATCACGATTCCGGATTGTGGCAAGATCGCGATACGGACGAACGGGTATGATTTTGGCCTGCTCGCCCAGATCTTTGTCCGAAAAGATTACCGCCTGGACGCGAGCGTCGTCCCGGGCAATGTGCGCACAATTCTGGATCTGGGGGCCAATATCGGTGCCGCAGCGGTTTATATGCATCAACAATTTCCGGGCTCGGAGATTGCGTGCGTGGAGCCTTCGCCTCTCAATATCGCTTTGCTGAAGCGGGCCTTTTCGCTGAATGGCATTCGCGGTCGAGTATTTGAAGCGGCTATCGGTTCAGACGAGGGTTCCATCGACCTCTATCTCTCGGACCGCCCGGACTGCAATTCGATCTATCCCTCGGATGATTCCTCGAATAAAATCAATGTCCCGCTCATCTCAGTACCGCATGTAATGCGTCAGATGGGGTGGGATCGGATCGACCTGCTGAAGATCGACATTGAAGGGGCCGAAAAGCATGTCCTCGGCGAAAACAACTCCTGGTTGCAGGATGTTCGGATGATTACCGGCGAGACTCATGTGAACAACGGGTACCAGTATGCGCAAATGGAGCGGGACCTGAATAACTTCGGTTTTGAGCTGGAAATCCTGATCCCGGAGACGAGCGAATACGGGGCATCTTTCCGTGGCGTCAATAAGCGGTTTGCGATGGACTGCAACGCGCTGCCACAGACAGCGCGTTAAGTCTTTTTCCTAGGGATGATCCTTCGCAATGAAGGCGCAATCAGGTTTTTCAGAACGGTGACGAGATGGCTGGCCGTGACCCGCCTGTCCCGCCAGTCGAAATCGAAGAACGCCAGCGGCGGCGAATAAGATTTGACCAGATCACGCCAGGTCAACAGGCCTTCCCGCCGGTAGCTGGCGAGGGTAGCTGAATCCCGCATCAGAAAGACGTGCCGGAACATGCGCGGCAGGGGCTTCACCGGTACTACCGGCTGGCCAATCAAGTCCAGATAATGCAGCCAGCCCAGTTCCAGACCGGCATGTGCAGCGGCGTCGGAGGTTACTGTATAGCGGGGGTTGGCTTCGATCATCTTCACCTGGCCGTCGCGGCTGTCGCGCTTCAGCTCAATCTCGCAGATGCCAACGTATCCAATACCTTGCAGGAACCGGTTGCATAGCTGCTCGGCCTCCGGGTCAGATACGGGTTCTACGACGCTGGCCGACCCGAAATGAATCGGCCAGGCCCTGAGTTGCCGTACGACGCAGGAGCCTAACAGCCTGCTTCCGGTGCCATAGCAGGATAGATAAACCAGCTTGGCGCTGTCAGGCCCTTCGATGATTTCCTGCGCTACCAGTTCCGGTGAAGCCTCCGCGGCCATGCTGTACTTTGCTGCAAGATCCTCCGGCGAATGGACGATCACCAGCTTCTGAGCAGCCAGCGGATGGCCGGCCGGAAATATCTCCCAATCGCGGAAGTGCAGCGGCTTCAGAAGGCAGGGAAACCGGGCGGCCGCACCAAACGCTGTAACGTCTTCCATACACCGCACGTACTGCGTGCGCGGGACCGGCAGCCCGTGCGCTTCCGAGAGTTCATACTGCCGTTTCTTAGTGGCAAGCAGCGCCTGCGTGGCAATGGCAGCGTGGCAGAACGTGAAGTGTCTCGCCAGGGCGTCCGCGTGTTGGGCAATGGCGGTCACAAACTGGTCGGCGCTTGAAATCAGGACCGGCTTTCTTCCCAGCCGCGCGGCCAGACCAACCATGAATTCCAGCCACTCAGC
>JAUZEU010000121.1 GCA_030838885.1 Bryobacterales bacterium
TTTTCGCCCCGGTGCGGTGAAAGACCTTGAACATCTTGAGAGCCGGGATCTGGTCGAAAGCGCAATCGAGCGCTCTGCTACAACGGGGCAAGGAGACGTAAAGAGGGTAGTCAGGGCGATATGCGAATAAGAGCTGGAGATTGGCGAATTCGTTTCGTCTATGAACCACCGGATGTGATTCGAATCCTGCATATACGCAACCGGCGGGAAGCGTACCGATAACCGGAAAATCGGCCGAAACCTGTGTCGGGTGCCGTCATCTACAGCCGGTATGAGCATGCCACGAGTGAAGCTTGGGTCGCAGGGCGCTATCGTCTCCCGCATCGGGCTCGGTTGTATGGGAATGAGCGAGTTCTATGGCGACCGGAACGACGAAGAGTCGGCCGCGACGATACTGCGGGCGCTGGAGCTGGGAATCAATTTTCTGGATACGGCGGATACGTATGGCATAGGCGATAACGAGGAACTGATCGGGAAGACGATCCGAGGCCGCCGGGATGAGGTTTTCCTTGCGACCAAGTTTGCAAACGTACGCAAGAAGGAAGACCCGACCTATTGGGTTGTGAGCGGCAAGCCGGAGTACGTGCGGTCGGCGTGCGATGCCTCACTGAAGCGGTTAGGCACAGACCGAATCGACCTTTATTACCAGCACAGAGTGGATAAAGAAGTTCCCATTGAGGAAACCGTGGGTGCGATGGCGGACCTGGTGAAAGCGGGAAAGGTCAAGTATCTGGGGTTGTCCGAGGCCTCACCCGCAACGATTCGCCGTGCGCATAAGGTACATCCGATCACAGCGCTGCAGACCGAGTATTCATTATGGGAGCGGCATGTGGAACGCGAAATTCTCCCCACAGTCCGGGAACTCGGGATTGGGTTTGTGCCGTACAGCCCTCTGGGCCGGGGCTTTCTGACGGGCGCAATTACCAAGCGCGAAGATCTGGCGAGCAACGATTCGCGGACACAGCGGTATCCCCGGTTTGCCGGCGACAATTTCGACAAGAATCAGGCGCTGGTCAACCGCGTGAAGGAAATCGCCGAACGCAAAGGGGTGAAGGCCGGCCAACTGGCGCTGGCCTGGGTGCTGGCCAAAGGCGAGGATCTGGTGCCCATTCCGGGAACCAAGCGGAGGAAGTATCTGGAGGAGAACGCGGCTGCGGTGGATATCAAGTTGAGTCCGGAGGAAGTGGCCGAACTGGAGGCGGCCGTTCCGCAGGAAGATATTGCGGGCGAACGGTACGCGGCGGCGAACATGACGGCCATCGATCGCTGATTCACCATCACTGCCCGGGCGGTTTCAAATCTGCCAGCATCGTCGGGATCAGTTCCGACACAGTTGGATGGATATGGACCGCCCGCTGGATGAGCGTGTACGGCTTCTTCGCATACATGACATCCAGGATTGAATGAATCACCTCGTCGCCTCCGGTGCCGAGAATGCCCGCGCCTAAGATCAACTTCGTCTCGGCATCGACGACGACTTTCATGAAGCCCTGCGTTTCACCTTTCTCGGTAGCGCGCGCCACTTTGGTCATTGGGCGGGTCGCCACCAGCACTGGCCTGCCCGACTCGACTGCCTGCGCCTCGGTCATACCGGCGCGGCCTAACGGTGGATCCATATAGATCGCGTAAGCCACGATTCGGTCGCTCACACGGCGTGGATCGTTGTCCAGCAAGTTCGCCGCAGCGATCTCGAAGTCGTTGTAAGAGGTGTGCGTGAAAGCACCGTGACCGTTGCAGTCGCCCAATGCCCAGATGCCGCCAACATTGGTTCTCAACTGGTCGTCGATAACGATGTAGCCGTGCTTGTGTGTAGCAACACCGGCTTTATCGAGACCGAGATCGTCTGTGTTAGGACGACGCCCCACAGCAACTAACAAGTGAGAACCTTTTATTTCCTCCATAGTGCCGGAACAATCGGTGCGGGCGATAATATCGTCTCCGCTCTTTCCAAAGGACAGGCAATTCGCATTCAGCCGGATTGCGATACCTTCGGCTTTGAGGATTTCCCGAACTCCGTTCGAAAAATCTTCGTCCTCATGCGCGACGAGCCGGGGACCTTTCTCGATGATGGTCACTTCGCTTCCGAAGCGACGATACATCTGTCCGAACTCGATACCGATGTAACCGCCGCCCAGAATGATGAGATGGCGCGGGAGAAAGTCGACGTCCATCATTGAGCTGTTCGTTAGAAACGGGATTTCGTGAAGCCCGGGTATATCCGGCGTGGCAGCTCTGCCTCCCACATTGATAAAGATGCGGGGAGCCGTGAGTTTCGCTTCACCCACGGACACCAGGTGCGGACCTTCGAAGCGCCCATGGCCTGTATACACGGTGCAGTTTTTGAGGCCCCTGAGCCAGCCCTCGACGCCAGCGCGGGACTTTCCTGAGATTGCGTCCTTGCGCGCCTTTACCTGCTTCATGTCGACCGTCACCGGCCCTCCAACTGTTACGCCGAATTCGGCGGCACGCTTAGCCATCCGGGCTGCATATGCGCTCGCGACCATTGTCTTGGTAGGAATGCAGCCGGTGTTCACGCAGGTGCCGCCGAACAGTTTGCGTTCAATTACCGCGACACGTTGTCCGGCTCCGGCGAGCCGGGCTGCGAGCGACGGACCCGCCTGGCCGGTCCCGATGATGATGGAATCGAATTCGTTCGGCATGTCTTCCAGCCATCATAAAGCTGCCGTGAGGATGGCACGCGATAAAATTGGGCATCATGCCTGAATTACCCGCTCCCATGCCTTTGCCGAACGCCGTAATCGATATGCAGACCTCCGCGGCTTTGCTGGAAAACGGCCAGCCTCTGAAGATCTATTTCAACGGCCCCACCGATCAGTTGAAAGCCATGATCGCCGGCAATTTGCTGCTTGATCCTGGAATGAGCCCGCACCCGCCGCATCAGCATCCGGAAGAGGAATTTATGCTGATCACACAAGGGACAGGAGAGTTACTGGTAGACGGAGCAACTTACCAGGTGGGCCCGGGATCGATGATGTATTGCGCCGGGAACAAGACCCACGGGATTACTAACACCGGCAGCGAGAAGATGCTGTTTTATTTTTGGAAGTGGATGGGGAATTAAGGCAAGGCTGAGCCCGCTACGGCATCGGTGGAAACTTACAACCGGCCGTGCATCCATATTTCCTTTTGAAGTTCCGTTTCTGTATGCTCGGCCAGGAGTATACAGCCTATGTTAAATCGGCAGTTCAACAATAGATTAGCAACCGCTGCGGCATTTTCCGCCGTAGCAATATTAGGGCTAAGTTTGAGTGCGCTTTCGGGCCGCGCATCAGATGACAGAGACCGAGACAGAGATGACCGGAATGACGAAGATCGAAAGATTCTCATTGGATTCCGGGAGGCCCCCGTCACGCTGAATCTTGTACGCAAGAACCGCAATTTGGTGGGGTTGGGCAGTTACATCGTCAACGTGATGTCAGACTGCAACGGCTGCCACAGTATGGACCCGGCCACTGAGTTCACCGGCAATCCATACCTTTTCGCACCACCCAGTCTGACTGTGCGGCAAACAAAGAAAATTAATCCGGCTACATATCTGGGCGGCGGGCGTGATTTCGGCCCCTTTCCGGCGCCGGACAAAAGTCCGTTGCATATTTACAGTCGCAATCTGACCCCGGACAACACGGGAAAACCGGAAGGGGGCCACTCATTCTCAGATTTCACTGTGATTATGAGAACCGGTCATGATTTCGACAAGATCCATCCCACGTGTCCTCCAAACAGCGCCCAGACGGCGACCTGCGTTCCTTACCCGTTCGACGGCAGCCGGCTGCAGATCATGCCATGGTCGGTCTATCAGGACATGACGGAACACGATCTCCGCGCCATTTATGAGTTTCTGAGTGCGATCCCTTGTATCGATACCGTGGTTGAGGGTCAGAAGCACTTACGGAACACCTGTCCGAAATAATGAACCCAATGATCTCAGGAATGGCAGATAC
>JAUZEU010000143.1 GCA_030838885.1 Bryobacterales bacterium
TCTCTTTTTACACTGAAAGCAGTGCCGATCAATCGGGAACAACTGCCGGACGACGCGAAAGTATTGCGCCGCATGGTGCTCGATCTGATTGCTCAGCTGGACGCCGAACAGGCGCGCCGGATCAAAACGGAGAACCTGCTTCGCCAGTTGCTCGCGGCAAAGAGTGGCCGTCGCAGCGAGCAGATTACCGACGAGCAACTGGCGCTGTTCGAGGCGGAACTCAAAGCCCAGGGTGTGAATGTCGAGGACCTGTCGAAAGGGGAACGAGAGCGGAACCGGCCCCGACGATACTGATCCGCCGGCGCAGGGCAGTGCGGAGCCGGCATCGCGCGGTCGCCGCAGCCCTTTGCCCGCGCACCTGAAGCGCGAGCGTATCGTCCATGATCTGGCAGAAGCCGAAAAGCACTGCACTGCCTGCTCGCAGGATCTGCGCCCGTTTGGCGAAGAGACCAGCGAGCGCTACGAATACATTCCGGCGCAGCTGATCGTGATTGAGGACGTTTGCAGGAAGTACGCCTGCGCCTGCACAGTGAAGACGGCCGGCAAGCCCTCGCAGCCGATTGAAAAAAGCACTGCGGGAGCCGGGTTGCTGACGCAGGTGATTGTGTCGAAGTTTGCCGATCATCTTCCACTGCACCGGCAGGCAAAGATTTTCCGGCGCTTCGGCGTGGAACTGAGTGACCAGACCATGTGCGGCTGGATGCGCCAGTGCGCGGAACTGCTGAAACCTCTGTATAAAAATCTGAAGGATTTTGTGCTGGCGTCGAAGGTAGTGGGAACGGATGACACACCGGTGAAAGTGCTGGACCGGAAGTTGCCGCAGACACGAAAAGGACGGATTTGGCCCTATGTCGGAGACCGGGACCATCCGGCGGTCATTTACGACTACACGCCGACCCGGGAACGGGCCGGACCGGAAGAATTTCTGAAAGACTACAGGGGACACCTGCAGGCTGATGCCTATGTGGCTTACGACAGCTTTTTTACCGACCCGGAACGCGGGCTGGTGGAGGTCGGCTGCTGGGCGCACGCAAGACGCCACTTTCACAATGCGCTCGAGAATGACCCGGCGCGCATGGGTGGAGTGCTGGCGATGATCGCCCATCTTTATGGAGTGGAAAAGGTGGCGCGGCAGGGCGGCTTGCGCGGAGAAGAATTGCGTCTGGCGAGGGAACATGGCGCACGCCCCATGCTCACGCAACTGCATGCCTATCTGCTGGTTATACGCGAGCAGGTGCTGCCGAAGAGCGCGTCGGGGCAGGCGATCGCCTACACACTGAAGAACTGGAAGGCATTGACGCGCTACTGCGGTAACGGAGATCTGGCCATCGACAACAACGGCACGGAAAGGTCGTTGCGGTGCTTCGCGGTGGGACGCGGAAACTGGACGTTTTTCGGGAGCGATACCGGCGGAAGGACAGCGGCTGTCCTGCGAAGCTTTGTTACTTCGTGCGAACTGGTTAACGTCGATCCGTTTGTATGGTTCCGGGACGTGCTCGGCCGCATCGCCGACCACCCCATGAGCCGAATTGATGACCTGCTGCCTCATCGCTGGGCGCTGATATCCCGATAAGACAGATCTCATCCATCCCAGTCTCCGCCCTTCCCGGCATCATCCGCCAGAGGGGTTCAGAGAATGCTTACCGCCGCATCATGATCCGCTGCGTTCCACCCGGAAGCGGTCCGTCTTTTCCTTTGGCCATAGCTGGGTCGTTCTCTCCCTGCAGGTCTCGTTGCCTTTCGCTCCCCGGAAGACCTGGGCACTCCCTGTCCTCGTCCGCCTCTATCGCAAACGCAAGAGTCCAAAGCTGGCTCCCGGCCGCAATGGCAAGCCGGAAAAGAAACAAACCGGGCAAGCTGCCGAAAAGCAATATCGCACTCGCCCTCAACTCGCTCTGGAAATGATTCAGATTGTCGCCTGGTGGCCGGGCCCGCGGAAACTGCGCGTCCCCGGAGACAGCGTGTATGCCGGTGGTTCCATCAGCCGTCAGTTGCCGGCCAATGCCGTACTGATCAGCCGCATGACCATGAAAGCCGCTCTGTTCCAGCTGCCGCCGGCCCCTGGCGCCGGCCGCGGCCGACGGCGCAAAAAAGGTCAGCGCTTGCCCAATCCCGAGCAGATGGCGCAGGATCCGGCCCAGTCCTGGATCAAAACCACGGGTGCGGATCTATGGCCGCAAGGTTAAGCTCTGGTACCAGTCCGTCGACGCGTTATGGTATTCCAGCGCCGGGCCGCAACTTCTGCGCATCGTGGTAGTCCGCGATCCTCGCGGCCACCGCCGCGACGATTGTTTCTTCTCCACCGACCTTACGCTGAAGCCGCCGCAAATCCTCGAAACCTTCGCCCTGCGCTGGCCGCTGGAGGTGTGCTTCCGCGACGTGAAACAGTCCTCGGTTTTGAAGACCCGCAGAATCGCGTCTCCAAAGCCACTCAGCGAACCGCCCCCCTCGTCTTCTACATCTATGATCTCGTTTTACTCTGGCACGCAACGTCAGGGCACCTCTGCGCGCCGCAATCAGCTCTCGAGCGGCTTTGGTACAAACGCAAGACGTCGGTTTCATTCGAAGATATTCTTCGAAATCTGCGGCAAGCACATGGCAAGAAAAGATTTTCGGCGACCCCAGACTCGATGCACAAACGCGAAAAATCCTTCAGCCCATTATCGAATGGGCCAAAGCTGCTGCATAAATGTGCAAAACGCTAGTGTCCTGAGTTATCAATCCGTTCACAAAGTCGCTGTACTTTGCCGAGAATGAGGTCAGCGTCTGCAGTCCAGATAAAAGGCTTCGGATCCTTGTTGCGTTCGTGGAGGTACCCGAGCATGGCTTTCTCGAGACTGGTGACGGCGCAATAGCTGCCACGGCGAACGCAGCGCTCGGTGACTTCGCCAAAGAGCCGCTCGACCAGGTTCAGCCAACTGGCACTGGTGGGAGTGAAGTGAATCTGGTATTGAGGATGTCGGGTAAACCATTGACGAACCTTCGCGACCTTGTGGGTTCCGTAGTTATCCATCACGATATGAACGGCCACGCCGGGCGGCACCGATGCGTTGATTTTGTTCAGAAACCGAAGAAATTCCTGATGACGATGGCGTCGATGGCAAGCTGCAATGGTGGCTCCGG
>JAUZEU010000164.1 GCA_030838885.1 Bryobacterales bacterium
AAACGCCGCGGCCAAACCAAGCGCAACCAGAACCCCAAGCCACAGAGCCGCTGTGTTCGAGCCTGGCCGCCGCCGATCATATGCCCGTACCACCAGCGCTACAACCCCGAGCGTAATCACCAGCAGAACCAGCGCGCACATTTCCTCCGTCGTGTCGCGACTCCAGGGAAGTCGATTCCTCGGCTTGCTGCATAAGAATACGGCAGCGGAGCCGAATACAGGCAGGGGAGCCGGGTAAAGCCAGTCCGGAAACCGGGGCAGCCTGCTGAGCCAATGGCCGGATACGGCCGTCAGGAGAGCCGCGGTCAGGGCAATAAAAGCGATGTATTCTCCGCGTGCGGAAAGATGTGTCCGCATCAATGAGAGCAGCGCCACAACCGGCACGAAAGCCGCCATGTACATGCTCAGAATAGGGATCGGCCAGGCCAGGACCGCGGCTGAGAACCACTGCGCCTGCGAGAATCGCCGCCACTCTTTGCTCCCCTTCCTGTTGTGAAAGTGAATAGCGGCTGCCTGCACGTTGTTGACGCTCACACTGCCCAGATGAAACAGCACCTGGTACAACTCGCTGAAGATCTGGGTAAACCCGTTGCCCAACTTCGAAAGATCCGCCCAGAACATTTCATAGATGTGAACGGTTTGATCTTCCGTGCCAGGAGCCCCGGGGCGCCGCTCCACTTTCGGCAAGGCGACGCCGCTCGCGCGCAGCTCAAGCGCCAGCTTTGCTGCCGTGTCCGCAGCGGGTTCCGCGGGCGCCTCGTCGGGCTTGCGCGCCGGCGCGACGCGATTCCCTTCCAGCCTCAGGCACTGATAAGTATCCTCCGGCCCTTTGTTGGTGTATTTGAACAACTGCCCCTTCATGAACTGATGGTCCAGGCTCGAAGGCGAGTTATCCTGCTCGGCTGAGGTCTCCACCTTTACCTTGTTCTGAAATACCGCCCTCGCAAGCGCATCCATCGGACCCCAGGTTCGCTTCTGCAGTGTCTGGTCGGTCCAGTCAAATCCTTCCGTCCCGTTGTGCGTCTTCACGGGCCGCACATTGATGCGCTTCATCACCTCAGTGAAGGGCGCGTACCGGGGCGTATTCACCGGCCTCGTCCCCGGATTGGAACTGTCCTGGTCCGGCTGCGAGGGCTTATATTCCAGGTTAGAGAGCAAATCTCCAATCTCGCGCGCCGTCGTGAACTGCTCGTGATCCCCCACCCCGTGAATCGCTATAACGGCTATGCGCTTTCGCCTCGCTTTTTCATCGCTCATAGAAGTCAGATACATTGTGAACCGATGACAAGATAAATAACCGATTATTTTTATCCCCGCACACCTCGTATGATGGGCGGGTGAGATCCCGCCCATGAGCACACAGCAATTAATTCGCCTCGCCGTTCTTTGGATGACCGCGGCCTTCATACTCCTCGGGCAGGCTCCTCCGGACGTCAAACCCGGCAGCATCACCTATGAGGACATTCCCTATCCGTTCCCGGTCGCGTATCTGCCTCTCACGCTGTACGGTCAGGATGTCCGGATGGCTTATATGGACATTGCGCCCGCAGGCCCGCCAAATGGGCGTACTGTCGTGCTGCTGCATGGCATGAACTTCGGAGGCTTCTACTTCGGCGGCCCCATTGATGCTCTTCGTAAAGCCGGGTTCCGCGTCGTTGTTCCCGACCAGATCGGGTTCGGGCGCTCGTCAAAGCCGATCATCCCCTACAACTTTCACGACATGGCACTGAACACCCGCACTCTGCTGAAGACTCTGGGGATTAAGGAAGCAGCTATCGTAGGACATTCGATGGGTGGCATGCTGGCCGCCCGCTTCTCTGCCTCTTACCCGGATGTAACAGAGCGCACGGTTCTCTACAATCCGATCGGTCTTACCGATGCGCGCTGGCAGCAACCGTGGCGCAGCGCGCAGGAAGCGTATCAGGCCACCATGGCCCGCACGCGCGACCAGGCCTGGCAGGCTTCACTTGCCAACATCCAGCGTTACTTTCCCGACGCCTGGAAACCCGAGTATGAGCAATACGTCCGCATCCTCTACGCGCCCACCCTGAGCGGCGATTGGCCTCGACTCGCCATGGTCCGTTCTATCTACCAGCAGATTACTTATCTGGATCCGGTGGTCTATGACTGGGCACATATTAAGGCGAAAACCCTGGTAATCGGTGGCGAACGGGACGGCGAAAATTTCCCGGCGCTCGCGAAGCACATTGCGAATACAATACCCAACGCGGACCTGGTGCTGTTCCCGAATGTCGGGCACGTCCCGCACATCCAGATTCCGGACAGGTTCAATGCGGAGCTACTGAAATTCCTGAGGTAGAGGGCTTCTAAAAGGCCCAGCCAAGCTGCACCTGATACGCCCGCGGCTCTACCCAATGGGTTCCACTGAACGGCGACAAAAAATTGTAGAGAGCGGCTTCATTAGACATATTCAAAACGGTGAATCGCACCACCGTCTTTAATCGCTCTGAATGAAACAAATTCCCCGTCCCTACGCCAAGGTTGAAGATATGCCGTGGGGTCGCCCTCGGCGGATTGCGATCATCGTTCTCCGCGCCGGGCGCCAGAATATGAATCCTGCTTGCGCCGTACACGGGTGAGTTACAAGTCGCAATCCGGTGCGAAAGGGCCGCCCGCTCATCCCCGCAATAAAGCCCGATAACCGTTTGCTGATCGGCAGTAAGCGCCAGTGCATCCTCAAGATTGTGCACCGCGCCAACCACGAGCCCGCTGTCATAGCGCCACGTGAAGTCGGCCCACCAGCCATCCCTCGCCGGCTGGTAATGAAGATTCACGTTCTGCTGATAGACCTGATCGTGATCCTGCCGGTAAGCCCCCACTGAAAGGTTTGAATTGAAGACAATCCCCCCATTCTCAGGGCCGAAGAATCGGGCATTGGCGTGGCCCATAGTCGCATAAACCCGCAAGCCCCGCATATCCACGGACGTAATCCGCGCGGCCACACCGTCCAGTTTCGATTCTTTCCATCCAATCGGAATCGTCACGGGAGTACTGAACAGGGTGTCGAAATCATAAGCGTTTCGCGTATACTTCCGGAAGTAATTCACGTCGACCACCACCCACTTACCTACGCTCTGCTGAATACCGGCATCGTACTGATTCCGGCGGCCAAGCGCGATCGGGTGTTGTTCCGCTGTACCCTTCAACAGGTTGCCCGCCAGCCCGCCAGGCCCGGTGGAACTGGACACCACCAGATTCTCGTTGGTGGGCGTTTCAAGCGTCCGGGTGTAACCTCCGCGAATCACCGTACCGGTCTGCTTGATGAGATAGGAAAGAGCGGCGCGGGGCTGCCATCCGTCCCCGTCCGTAAGACCCCGGAAGCGCTCTACGCGAAGTCCGGCATAGATGGTCAGTGCTCCCAGCGTTATGGAATCCTGCCCGAAAAATGCGAGCTGATGAATGGTCGCACCTCCGCGAAATTCATACCGGCTTCCGCCGCGCGTCAAATCATAGGGAACCAAACCGCGCAGAAAATCGGCATTCGGCCTGTAGCCCGCCGCCGCGCACTCCGAGGGGTCCCTCAGCGCAAGCCATGAAACGGCTTCCGCGCCCCGCAGACACGGCGCATTGTAATCGGC
>JAUZEU010000173.1 GCA_030838885.1 Bryobacterales bacterium
CCGGAGCAGGACTTCATGGAGTACAACGCCCATCATTTTGTAGATCTGGCGGAGCATTTTTTTACGAAGACCCGGTGGAACCGCACTATGCGGCTGGTTCGGGCGGACTGAGTAACTGGTAAACGAGGGCTACGGGCAGGCCGACTACGTTGGTATAAGAACCCTCGATTCGGTCGATGAACCTGGACGCAAGCCCCTGGATCCCGTAAGCCCCTGCCTTGTCCATGGGTTCGCCGGACGCGACATACCAGGCGATTTCGTCTTCGCTGAGCGGTAAGAACCAGACTCCGGTGGTTGCGGAATCCAGGACGATATCGCGGGCGAGCAGGAGGCAGATTCCCGTGGTCACTTCATGTCTGCGGCCGGAAAGCGCGTTCAGCATGCGCACCGCGTCGGCCTGGTTTCTGGGCTTTCCCATGATCTCGGAATCCACAATTACGATGGTGTCCGCCGCGAGCACCGTTTCCGAAGCATCGCGAACAACCGCCTCCGCTTTCTCCTGCGCGATTCGCAAAACATAGTCGCCGGGACTTTCGCCGGGTCGAGGAGTCTCATCAATGTCGGCCGTGCGGACGGTGAACTCAATTCCCGCAGCGGCGAGCAATTCCGCACGGCGAGGCGAACGGGACGCCAGGACCAGCATCAATGGTTACCGTATTTCTTTTCGCCTGCCGCAATCGGCACAGGCAGCACATTCTGTTTGGGAGGCAACGGACAGGTCGCAAAAGCAGTGAATGCGCAGGGAGGATTTTCGGACTTATTAAAATCCAGTTCGACAACGGCATCCTTCGGCATCGCGGCATACAGGAACCGTCCCGCAGCGTAGGTTATGTTCCCGCTGGTCTGGTCTTTAAACAGGAAGAAAAGATGGTCGTCTTCGGTGATGGGCTCCAGGCGCAATTGCTTGCCGGCTAGCGTGAACTCGGCGTAGCCGGGCGCAGGTTCCTGGCTTGTCATACCAAGAAGGTTGAGAATTCCAATGGTGCGCGGCTCTTTGTATGCCACCCATTTCGCCTTTACCAGCCACTTAGAAGCTGCGGGAAACCATTTGCAGCCGGTGAAGTCGCGACGCGTTGCGGCTTCCGTGTCCTTGATGCGAACACCGGTTTTCGGGCCGCGTTTGATCACGGTGATCGCCACGGTTCCGATATTTGCCACGTCTGCAGGCCCGGGCACATCCGGCTTCATCAGCTTTTCTGCCGAGCCCTCTGCCTGGAACCACACCGAGTCCTGCTTCATGCGAAACACGCCTGCGCGCTTCGGCAGACCTTCACGCAAGACGATATCCGCCTTCGGGTCTGAGCCGACGCTGTTCTCGCCCTCGTGCAGCCAGAACAACCCGGCAACAGACAGCCACCCTCCCGGCGCCTTCAGCTTTTCCTCATAGCCGACCCGCCAGTTGCCGACATCTGCAAGGTAGGCAGGTCCAGCCGCAGCGGCGAGCGTCATGCCCGCCGCCATTAACAACGGAAGTCGCACGTTACTTTATGGCCGAAAAGTCGGTGGGATCCATCCAAACGCGAACCACGTGATCGACGATCTTGCCATTCACCTCTGAAGCCTTCGCCACTTCCTTCCATTCCGGATCGGCCTGGAAAGCGGTCCAGTTCTTCAGGCCCTCTTCCTTGCTCGGATGCTCCAGAATATAGATCAGCGCATTCTCTTTGTTCTCCTGCGGCTCCCAATATCCAATGCTCTTCATGTGATGACGGTTGAAGATGGTGACCGTGTGATCGCGAAACCGCTTCTTCAGATCTTCCAGCTTGCCTGGATTCGCGTAGTAAGTGCGCATTTCAAATACGTGAGTCGACGACTGAGCCTGCGAGTGCGTGGGATGGACCATGCTGATGCCCAGCATAGCGGCAACGCCCACGGCGAGGGACAGGAAGTGCGAGGTTTTCATGGTGACACTTTTCATGACCTCTAAGATATCGCGCTGAAACTGTTGACGCCGACTCCCGTTCTGTTAATAAGATGGGGATCTTATGCCGGATGACATTGCGCGCCCGAACCTCCCTCCCGTTCCGGAAGACAAACTCAACCAGATTGTCTCCCCTGTCGTGTTACGGGCCATCAACAAAGATCCGGGCGCTCTTCGCAATGTCATCATCTTGATTGATCCCAACGTAAAGGAGCCAGGCAAGGTTCACCGCACGGTCGAGGCCATGGTCAAAGAGGCCATTAAATATGGCGATCGTACGGAACAGAACATCACTTCGCCCTCCGGTCGCGCAGATGTTTACACCATTTACGGACGTTTGCAAGGCACGGTCATCAAGGCCCTTGTCAGTCTGGACCTCATGTCGGGCTCGCCGGTTATCGTCGGGATCCAGCCGGATATTGACGGTGGCAAGATCTTCAACCCTGACAACCTGCTCCGGTCCGTCATATCCGTGCCGATGCTGCGCCAGATTGAAGCGGACGATTCGGAACCGCAAGCCGTTCTGATAGAAATCAACATCAACTACGCAGGGGGCCGCACGGCTGCAAAACAGCGGATCATCGATCTGGTTGCACGAGCCATCGCGGAAGCCGGTGACCCTCCAGGCGCCACGACCACCCAGCAAGGCGTGAGCATATGGAAGTCCGAGACCAGCCAGCAATACGTGTACGCGCGCCTGCAGGGCAAGGTGATCCAGCAACTGGCCAGCCTGGATGCAGAGGAGCCCTCGCCCACCGGGAAAAATGCCATCTATCACATCTGGCCCGATTTCAAGATACGGGCTCAGGTCTGGAAGTCCATCGCGACGGTCAAGGCCGATGCGAGCCGTCGCGCCTTCGCCACAACCGGAAGCGGGATCGTCTGGGCTGTGCTCGATTCCGGCATCGACGGCCTGCATCCCCAGTTCGTCAAATACAAAAATCTGGAACTGTCCAGCGGACTGACGCACCTTGACTTTACGCAGCCGCAAATCACTCCGCTGGCCTCCAAAGACCTGACCGATGACTATGGGCACGGAACGCATGTGGCGGGCATCATTGCGGGCGAACTTGATGCGGACAAGTACGCGGCAGTCTCACTCTGCCGCCAAAAAGATCCGCAGGGTGTAATCTCCTACAGCCGCGAGATCGTTAGAGAAGACATCCCGATTATGGGCATCGCACCCGAGTGCAAGCTGGTGAGCTACAAGGTGCTCGATCAGGCGGGTGAGGGCGATGTCAGCACCGTTATTGCAGCTATTCAGAAGATCCAGGAGATCAATGGATACGGCAGACAAATCGTTATCCACGGCGTGAACATGAGCCTGGGCTATGACTTCGATCCCGAGTGGTTCGCGTGCGGCCAGAGCCCGATCTGCGTGGAAGTAGATCGCCTGGTGCGTTCCGGCGTGTCTGTCGTGATCGCGGCGGGCAACACCGGGAAAGGTTTTGCGCTCACCATTAACGATCCGGGTAACGCTGAACTGGCGCTCACGGTGGGTGCCACCCACCGCGATATGCCCCATCGGTATGGCGTGTCCTACTTCTCGTCCAAGGGCCCCACCGGCGATGGCCGGCGCAAACCGGATCTGCTGGCGCCTGGCGAACGTATCATTTCCTGCGGAGCCGGCACCGATCTCCAGACCTACCTGAAGAAGACCAAAGACCTTGGAATCCCTGCCGGTAAGACGGCTGCTTACTATCTGGAACGCAGCGGAACCAGCATGGCCGCGCCTCATGTCTCCGGGATCATTGCCGGGCTGCTCTCGGTCCGCGGTGAATACATCGGGTTGCCGGAAGATCTGAAGAAAAAGCTGATCGCCAATGCCATCGACCTTGGCCGCGAGCCTGGGTTCCAAGGTGGCGGGCTGGTGGATATGATGCGTACTATTCAGGCGTTCTGACCGCGAGCCCACAAGGATACCCAAAGCAGATGAGCTTCCCTTATCCCTTTTTCCAGATTCAGTGCAAAGTCGACGGCACTCTCTTCCTGCAATCCGAGGTGGACGCATTGATGGCGGGTATTGCCGCCAGTTCTCACGCGCCCACGGATTTGTTTGTCCTGTCGCATGGCTGGAACAACGACCTGACGTATGCGACGGAACTGTACACGTCGCTCATAGCTGTAATCAAGCCGCAGCTCGATGCGAATCCGGTGCTCGCCCGACGCAGCTATGCGATTTGCGGCATTTTCTGGCCATCTATTCAGTTTGACGATAAGGATCTGATTCCCGGCGGCGCGGCGGCCCTGAACGACGCGGTGACTATTGACCACCTGAAAGCCCGCGTGCGGGATTTAGGCAATCTCACCGCTGCCACCGAGTGGGCCGGAGGATCAACAACGCCTCCCGCTGGTTTTGCGGAACTGGAGTCCCTGATGGACGCGATTGAGGACAATCCCGCAGCCCAACTCCGCGCTGTCGATCTGCTGCGCTCCATGCTGCCGGCAGGCAATGCGACTTCCGATGACGGGTCCGACCATTTCCTCACCATCAAGAACACCACTCTGGTTACCCGGCTTTCAAAGCCCCTCAACCCACCTGTGGCTGTGCCGGGCGGTTCAGGGGCGGCTTCCATTGATCCCTTCTCAACGGAGACCCTCTCGGGTCTGGGCGGTGCCGCCGGTTTTCGGGATGTGCTTGGAGGCATCCGGTCCGGCTTCCTGAATGCACTCAACTATTCGACGTACTATCTGATGAAGGGCCGCGCCGGCGACGTAGGTGTGAAGTCCCTTGTCCCTTTGCTCATCAGGCTGCGCACCAGCAGGCCGGATCTGCGCATCCACATGATCGGGCACAGCTTCGGCTGCCGTCTGGTAAGCTCCGGTGTCAACTGCCTGCCGGACGGCGAACAGTTCCGCCCGGATACCGTGATGCTGTTGCAGGGCGCGTTCTCCCATAACGGTTTCGCCAAAGAGGGCGACAACGCGGATCGTGGTGTCTTTCGCGACGTGATCGAGAAGCGCAAAGTGCGCGGACCCATTCTCATTTCCCATACACGCAGGGATAAGGCGGTGGGAATTGCGTACCCGATCGCCTCCCGGCTTTCCGGCGTGAATGCCGCCGCTTTGGGCGATGCGAACGATATTTATGGCGGACTGGGCAGCAACGGCACCCAGACCAAAATCACCACGCCGGAGGGCAACGCAGGCACGATGCTGAAGGTTGGCGAGACTTATAGTTTTGCAGCCGGTGTTGCGCCCAGCACCCCTTGTAACCTGAACGCGGATGCATTTATCAGCGGGCATTCCGATATCTGCAAGCCGGAAGTCGGCTACGCGCTGAGCGTGGGTATGACCGCGAAGATGTCATAGCGGGACACAGAGGTGATAATAAAAACATCTAAATGCGACGTGTTCCGGCCCTTGTTTTACTATTTGGTTACAGCGCCTTTGCGCAGGCGCCCGCTCCGAAGAAACCAAAGCTGATCCTGGCGGTTGTAGTGGATCAGTTCCGCTACGATTACCTGTCCCGCTTCCGGGCCGATTATACGGCGGGTTTTAAGCGGATTCTTGAGCAGGGTGCGTCTTTCGACAACGCGCACTACATTCATGCGGCTACCGTCACCGCTGTCGGGCATTCCACGTTCCTCAGCGGCGCCACGCCTGCGATGAGCGGCATTGTGGGCAATGAGTGGTTTGACCGTGAATCGAAAGCGAACGTGACCAGCGTCTCCGATCCGGCCTCAAGGCTGGTGGGCGGCGGCAGTGGTATGGGTTCGTCCCCCCGGCGCCTCCTGGTGAGTACGCTGGGCGATGAAATCAGGATGCAGGGCAAGAAGTCGAAGGTGATCGGGATCTCCATCAAAGACCGCAGCGCGATCCTTCCTGTGGGCCACATGGCGGACGCGGCCTACTGGTTTGAAGACAAGTCGAACCACTGGGTTTCCAGCGATTACTACATGAAGGACTTGCCCAAATGGGTTCAGGCCGTAAACGATTCCAAGCCCCAGATGCGCTCCGTGGGCGCGAGTTGGATGGCGCTCAATGCAAAGCCGGGCGACAAGCCCTTTTGCACCATGGTCAGGGATGTGGCGGGCACGCGGTTTTGCGGTTCGATTGACGCGACCCCGTGGGGCAATGAGTTGATCGAGGAGATGGCCGAGAAAGCGCTGGCTGCGGAGGACATGGGCAAGCACGAAGCCACTGACATTCTGGCTGTCAGCTTTTCGTCCAACGATTATGTGGGTCATGCGGTGGGTCCGGATGCGCCTGAGGTGCGGGATATTTCCATTCGCACGGACCGTCTGCTGGGCAAGCTCTTCGATGCGGTGGATAAGCAGGTAGGCCTTGCCAATGTGGTTTTCGTCTTGACGGCTGATCACGGAGTGGCGCCATCCCCTGAGGTCAGCCAGGCCAGGAATATGCCGGGCGGGCGCCTGTCCGATTCCAAACTCGCGGCGGCCTTGCAGCAGGCTCTGGAGACGAAATACGGGGCGGGGAAGTGGCTGGCGAACACCTCCGGTACCACGCCTTACTTCAATCGCGAACTAATTGGGAAATACAAACTGACCGAAGCCGAAGTAGAGAACACGGCCGCGGATGCCGCTCGCGCCATGCCGCATATCTTTCGCGTTTATACGGCGGATGAGTTGCAAAAGGGCCAGGTGCCCACGGATGCAATTGGGATCGCTGCGGCCAATGGTTATTACCTGGGGCGCTCTGCTGATCTGCTCATTATGCAGGAAGGTTACTACCTGACGGGTGGTACCAGCGGATCCTCACACGGAACACCGTTTAACTACGACAGCCATGTGCCTGTAATCTTTATGGGCGCGGGCCTCAAACCCGGACACTATTATCAAAGGATTGCGCCCAACGATATTGCTCCCACGCTGGCGGCGATTGCGGGCGTGCAGGAGCCCAGCGGTTCCGTCGGCCGGGTCCTGTACGAAATGTGGCAGTAAGTGATCCGAGGTTTTTTCGACTTCCTGGCGAAGATGGGACTATCGGTGCGGGACGATCCACCGAAGGTGGTCGACCTGTCTATCCGCGAGTTCGGCGAAGCGCAGCACGGACTGGCGCTTTCCATCCGGCAGATTCCGCGTGACGATCCGGATGCACTGGCGAGCGTGTCCGTGGTGATCCGAAATGTCGGCCAGGAGGCCCGGACTTTTGTCGTTCCAGGCTGGCTTGCTTTTTATCAGTTTGACGTACGAACGCCCGATGGGTCCCCGGCCCCGCTCACACCCTTTGGCCGGGCACTCGCCAAACCGGAACACAGGAAAGAACGAATCAGCGTAACACTGGCGCCCGGCGCGCTGAACGAAA
>JAUZEU010000181.1 GCA_030838885.1 Bryobacterales bacterium
CGCGCCGAAACTGGTGGGGCAACCGCAAAAAATCTTGGTTCGGGTGGCAAGCTGGACGTGGACTTCGAGCCCGATGACAACCTCGTACTGAGCGAGCTGATCCGGGGTGGCAAGCGACATGGATTCCTTTTTAGAATAGCTTCCGATCCGTCCTGGTACAGAAACTTGACAAAACCAGAACAACTAATGAACGCTGGTCTGGTTAGATCAAATAAGGCCGCTGATGAAAATCCCTAGAATGCTGCTGCTGGCCGTCCCGCTCTGCGCTTTCGCACAGACTGCGCCGAAGCAGGACAACAAGTTCGTGGGCAGCACGGTTTGCAAAACCTGCCATCCCGATGTGTGGCTGAATTTCAACAAAAACCCGCATTTTAAGTCCATTGCGTCCGGCCATGAAGCGCCGGATAAGACGGGCTGCGAAGGGTGCCACGGTCCGGGGGCAGCGCACGTTGCGGCGGGCGGGGGCAAACCGACCATCCGGGCGTTCTCGGAGATGGGGCCGGATCAGGTGGTGAATACGTGCCTCGAGTGCCACTCGAAGGATGTCTCGCGCGCCAACATCCGGCGTTCGGAGCATACGCAAGCAGATGTGGTTTGCTCGAACTGCCACTCGATCCATAAGGCGCAAACGCCGAAGTTCCTGCTGGCCAGACAGCAAACGCAGCTTTGCTACACCTGCCATGCGTCGGTGCGGGCACAGTTCGAAATGCCGGTGAAACATCGTGTGAATGAGGGCGTAGTGCAGTGCACGGATTGCCATAACCCACACGGCTCGGTGGCACCCACATGGGGGACCGGAACCAGCACAGCCATGCTCGCTCCGGCACATGACAATGAGATGCCCTGCCTGAAGTGCCATGTGGACAAACGGGGGCCGTTCGTGTTCGAGCATGCCAGCGTGCGGGTGGACGGCTGCGGCACTTGCCATGCGCCTCACGGATCGACGAACGCGAAGCTGCTGCGGCGTCCGGTGGTGTTCACGCTTTGCCTCGAATGCCACAACGGCGCGGGGACGTTTGGACGCCAGAACTCAGGCGTGTTCACGCAGTCCGCGTCGCATAATCTGCTGGACCCCAGATACCAGAAGTGCACTCTGTGCCACGTCCGAATACATGGATCGAACAGCGATCCGACGTTCCTGAGATGAGAACCGCTATGAGCAGAATCTTCTTTTCGATGTTCCTCATTCCGGCGTTTTTGATTGCGCAGGAGACGGTGGCACCCACGGTGGACGAGCGGGTGGGTCCGGTGCGCGGGGAGAATAAGGGCGATTACAACATCGTGCAGTCGTGGGAGTTCGGGTACCGGTTTGCGAGCATCGGCGGCAATCAGGATAAGTATCGAAGCGACGTGAACTACCGCGATGGCATCCGGCTGCTGGGCAGCAACCTGACGATCAACTCGAACGAAGGGCATGGGCGATGGTTCGACGAGATCGTGCTCTCGACGCAGGGCCTCGGGAATGATCCGTATGAGTCGGCGACGTTCCGGGTGCAGAAGAACCGGTTTTATCGGTACGATCTGCTTTGGCGACGGAATGATTACTTCAACCCGGGCCTGACCGTCGCATCGGGGCTGCATCTGCAGACGACCACGCATCGCTGGCAGGATCATGATCTGACCTTGTTCCCTCAGTCGCACTTTCGGGTTCGGGCGGGCTATAGCCGTGTTGCGCTGGATGGACCGGCGCTGACAACCGAGCAGGAATTTGATGCGCGCGGCGACGTGTTTCCGATCTTCCGGGATGTCCGGCAGCAGTACAACGAATACCGGGTGGGCGCGGATGGGGATTGGAAGGGCTTTCGATTCACAGTACTACGCCGCTGGGAGTACTACAAGGAAGATATGCCCGACCATCTGCAGGCCACGTCGGGACTGACTTCTTTTCAGCGGGCGCAACCGTATCGGGGGGATACGCCGGGCTGGATGGGGAATCTGTACGGCGAGCGGAAGTGGATCGCGATCAATGCCCGGTTCACGTATGCCGGTGGTCGCGGGCGCTTCGTGCAGAACGAGACCGCGATTGGGACCGACCGGTTCGGGGCGGCCGCGAACCGGCAGATCATCGTGACCGGGAACGGGGACCGGCCTGTCACTTCGGGCGATTTCAACATCACGCTGTTTCCCGGACGGCGGTGGAGCATCATCAACCAGACTTCGGCTTCGAACACGCGGATGGTGGGGAACAGTCTCTATAGCCAGTTCGACAACCGGACACTCTCATTCTCATCGATCGCCTTCCAGTTTTTAGGGATTCGGCTGGTTACCAACGCGACCGATGTGCGGTACCGGTTCTCGAAGAAGTTCGATGTGTTTGGCGGGTTCCGGTATTCGAATCGGGAGATTCGCTCGACCGAGGATTCGGGGGAGCCCGGGTTCGCTTTGGATGGCGTCTCGGCGCAGCAAACCAACCACACGAAAGCCGGGGTGGCGGGCGTGAACCTGATCCCGCTGAAGAATGTGCGGGCGCATCTGGAAGCCGAGATCGGGCGGAACGACAATCCGTTTACGCCGATCGCTCTGAGGAACTATCATGCGATCCGGGGTAAGGTGCAGTACCGAACGAAGTCCATGAGCGCAGGCGTTTCGTATCAGGAGAACTATAACAACAACTCGATCCGGATTACGGCTTATAGTTCGCGGGCGCGCACTTACTCGGCAGATGCTTCGTGGAACGCGAAGAGCTGGGTGTCGGTGGACACGTCTTATTCAAAGCTGCATCTGGATACCATTGGCGGGATTGATTTCTTTGCGGGGTCGCCACGGATTGTGGAGGTGACGGGGCAGCAATCGATCTACATCAGCAACATCCATGCGGCGAATCTAGGGCTGCGGTTCGCGGTGAAGAAGTACGCGGATTTGTATGTTGGTTACAGCATCACAAAGGATACTGGGGATGGTCGGGGGATCGCGACAGCCTTGACCGGAGTTGCCGGTATTCTGGCCGGGGCACAGACATTTCCGTTGACGTTCCAGTCGCCTTTGGCGCGACTTTCGGTGCGGATCAATGAGAAGTTGCGGTGGAACGTCGGGTACCAGTATTACGGGTACAAGGAAGACTTCGGGCTCTTCTCGAGCAATCAGAACTATCGCGCGAACACCGGTTTCACGAGTCTTCTCTGGGCGTTTTAAGCAGGGACCGCACCTAGTACCAAGCCTGAAGGCAGGCCTTCACCGTAGATACGGCCCAAGGCGTGTTCGTCGCGGGCGGCGTCACCTTCCAGTTGGGCGATTAGGCTCGGGTCCTTGAGGCGGGCGCGCACGGCTGCGAAGGTCGTGACCGAGACGTCGCGAACCGGATCGCCGGTGCGACGGGCAAGCGAGACCAGAGCGTCGTCGGCCTTCGGGTTGGCAATGATCGCTTCGATCCAGCGGGTGGCCACGGCGGGCGAGAGTACCTGGTTGATCGGCCCATAGAAAAGCTGCCTGGCGCCGAGGCGCGAGAGGCACCACAGAACTACATCGTTGAAGCCCGATTCCCTGCCCTGCTTCAGCAGCGCATCTCCGAGTTGCGTCCGGTTGGACGCAGGGATCAGTTCCATGCTTGCCGCGGTGCGCCACGCTTCGCGGAGCAGACTGTTGTTCACACGCTTCGGCTTCTTACCGGTTTTCGGCAGCAGCAGCGGGAGCAGGCGCTGCATGATGTCCGTCTGCTGGTTGCGGTTGAGGCCGCCAGCGAGACGGCCCCAGAACATCCACCAGTCGATTTCGTTCTGAACCTGATTCGGGAATTGCGGGCCGGCGGCAAAGATGCGGCGGACCTGTTCGATCCGGAATTCGTCGCCGATGTAGCCGAAGCCGGGGCGAAGGCTGAAACCGGCGAGGTTTAACCAGCGGACTTCGTGGGCAGCACTGCGCTTGCGGTGTTCGATCAGTTCGATGAAGATGTCGGTCAGCTTACGGGCGACATCGACCGGCCAGGAGTTACGGCCGAGGCCGAGAGCGGCTTCAAGCCTGGAGGGCAGTTCTTCCGGGGCGACTTCGCCTCTGACGAAAGCAGCGCGGATAAGGGCGGTGGCCGCCTCGACGGCTTCGTGGCTGACCACGGCGACCGGGCGGCGCGGGCCGGATGTGTCGGTTGGTGCTGACTTGCGGAGCTGGAACTGCAGGCGCCAGCGGTTGTCGCTGATCTTGGAATCGCACCAGGTTTCGAGGGTGCCGGTTTCAGTGAGGCGCGCGCCAAGCTTCACGGGCACGAGGCGCTCTCCGCCCTTGCCGAAGCGGATGACGGCTTCGAGGGGAGCGTGCTGGTGAAGATCTTCGCCGGGCTCGAAGCGGACGACCTCCCCGGGCCTGTCATCGGTACGCGTCAGCGAGCTGAGAAGCCGGAACGCCACAGGCTTGTTTGCTACCAACTGGAGGTCTTCGCGGTCCACTTCGACCGTGTCGCCTTCTTCGGCTCCGCGCGGCACCAGACAAACGGCCGTCGCTTCATCGATTCCTACATAGTATGCGCGGGGCAGACCGCCTCGCACCAGCACGCCGGAACCCGTGGAGCGCACGTACGAGTAGTAGGCAGCGCCGTTCGCGACCGCAAGATCGAGGTCTCTGTTCTCGAAGATCTCCGGGCGCTTGCCGTACCAGCTTTCCAGCAGGTCGGCCACGCGCTGGCGGAGGATCTCGGGGATGAAGAAACCGCCGTTGAAGAGAATCGCGTCGGGCGCCTGATTAGCCGATTCCAGGAAGGCAGAGATGTGGCGGCTGATGGCGGGATCGGAGACGTAGGGCAGGCCGAGTTCGCGGAACAGACTGCGCTTGTCTTCCTTCGGCTTCTCGCTGCGTGGGGTCAGGGGCAGGAAGCCATCGAGCGCGAGTTCCAGAGCTTCGGCGCGGGTGATTTCGGTCTTGAGGGTGCCGCCGATCAGAGAGGAGCCGGAGCCTGCGATGGTGATCTCAACACTCTGACGGTGTTCGTCGCCGAGGAGGATTTCTTTGGCTGCGGAGCACTGGCGGCGAAGGGCGCTACGCTGCCGGATCGATAACTGCTTACCGAGTTTCGTTTCGGCGAGCCAGGCGAGAGTGAGGTCGAGATTATCTCCGCCGAGGAGCAGGTGCTTGCCGACCGCAGTACGGGTGAAGTCGATCTTGTCGCCTTCACGAGACACCTTGATGAGGGAGAAGTCGCTGGTGCCGCCACCGACGTCGCAGACAAGGACGATCTGGCCATCAAAGAGCAGGCGTCGGGAGCGCGCGAGGTTGTTGGCAATCCACGAGTAGAACGCAGCGGCGGGCTCTTCGAGAAGGGTAAGGCGGGTGAGTCCGGCTTCAGCGGCGGCTTTGACGGTGAGCTCGCGCGCCTCTTCATCGAAGGATGCGGGGACGGTTAAGACGACGTCCAACTCGGCGAGCGGCGGCCGCCGGGAGTTGTCCCAGGCCTCGCGAATCGTACCGATCAGGCGGGCCGAAACCTCGACGGGCGACATGACGCGGCCGCCTTCGCCGGCATCCCAGGGCAGGATCTTCGCCGTACGGTCGACATCCGGATTCGAGAGCCAGGATTTGGCGCTGTGGACCAGACGGGTGGGCACGATCGCGCCCTGCTCGCGGGCGTAGGTGCCGACCGGCTGGCCCTCGTCCAGGAACAGGAACGAGGGAAGCGTGCGGCGCGGCTCGACGCGTCCGGCGGCGACCAGCTGTGGGATATCGAAAACATGGATGGGAGGAAAGCTGGTGTCTTCAGCTTCCGCGGGATCGATCCAGGCTAACGCAGAGTTGGTGGTTCCTAAATCAATGCCGACTTTCATACGGTTTCGCGAACGTTAAATTCCAGCTTCCATTTCTGACTGCCATCGCGCGCGGCACACCAGAGCTGAAGCATGCCCGTTTCGGTGATGACGGTTTCGAAGCCGACCGGGACGATACCGGAAGACTGGCCGTCCGGGGTGAGCAGAACCTCCACCGGGGAGAGCTCCTGGAGTTCGTCGCCCACGTCCTCGATGATGGCACCGGGAGCATCATCCTTGCGGGTAGCGGAACAGAAGAAACGGAACTCGGCGGGCTGGCCCACGATGAGGCCGAATTCCCGGCCGGGGATGGTGGTGGAGGTGCCTTCTTCCATGCCAAACTGCGCGACTGCCAGAGCCTTGAGCGGGGCCGCGATGCCGGGCACGGCAGGCATGGCCGATTCTATGCCGACGTAGTACGAACGCGCGATGCCACCCCGGATGCGGACGCCCTGCCCTTTGCGGGCGGCACCGTAGTAGGCGGCGCCACGGGCCACGGCGTGCATGAGGTCTTCGCCGGAGAGCGGCTTGATTGGCCCGAAACCTTCTTCCGAGAGCCATCCGTTCAGGACTTCCAGCAGGCGGTCGCGGACGAACGGCGCGTGCATGACGCCGCCGTTGAACAGGATGTGGGTGGGGCTGGCCAAGCCACTGGGACCCCGGCGCGCGCCTTCGATCTGCTGGCGCAGGAACTTCGCCAGGTGCCGCGTGATGGCCGGATCCTGCGCGTAAGGAAGTCCCATTTCCTGCAGGGCGGCGCGGCGGCTTCCGCGCGGCATTTCGCTGCTGGGGACGCGGGGGACAAAGCCTTCGAGAACCTGTTCGATCTGCTCGCGGTGCAGTTTGGCCTTGATGGTGCCGCCGATCAGGCTGGAGCCGCGCCCGAGGATGGTGACCGGGGTCTCGTCCGTTTGCGATTCGGGGTCGAGGATACGCTCTTTCGCGAGGCGGCAGTTGTTCCAGAGAGCCTGCAGCTGGAAGCCGTCGATTTTGGTGCCCTTGGCGGCCAGATCGCCCGCTACTACGTGAGCCAGGGCGAGGTCGATATTGTCGCCGCCGAGCAGGATGTGTTCGCCTACAGCTACACGCTCGAGTTGCAGTTCGCCTTCGCGTTCGGTGACGGAGATGAGGGTCAAATCCGTGGTGCCGCCGCCGATGTCGACGACCAGCACGAGGTCACCTTTGGCGACGCGCTGACGCCAGTCGGGGTGGCGCTCGATCCAAGCGTAGAAGGCGGCCTGAGGCTCCTCCAGCATGGTGACGTTGCGGAATCCGGCCTGTTCGGCGGCACGCTGGGTGAGATCGCGGGCGATGGCGTCAAAAGAGGCCGGGATGGTGACGAGGACGTCCTGGTCATCGAAGGGCGCGTCGGGATGTTCCTGATTCCACGCAGCGCGCAGGTGCCCCAGGTATTCCGCCGAGGCGTCCACCGGGGAAATGCGGGCAAGGCCTTCCGCAGCTTTCCACGGGAGCATAGCGGCGGTGCGGTCCACCGAAGAGTAGGAGAGCCAGCTCTTGGCGGAGGACACCAGCCGGCTGGAGACTTCGGCTCCGCGGCGCTGGGCGAGTCTGCCGACTACGTACTTCGGCTCAGGATCCCACGGCAGGGCGGTCGTTCCGGGGGGGAAATCGTGCTCGCCGGGGATGTAGAGGAAGGACGGCAGCAGCCGTTCGGCCGAGACCTCATTAGCGTTGGTGAGCTGCGGGAGGGGCGCGAGCTCCACGGCGGGAGCTTCGCCCGAAGCCGCCGTGAACGCCAGAGCGCTGTTCGTAGTCCCGAGATCAATGCCAATAGAATACTGCGGCAAGAGCTATTCGACCTCTATCTCGGCTGGCGCCAGAATGGCAAGGTCCTGACGGTTGTTGAGTTTAGGCAGTGAGGCGGTGCTGGCGCGCCAGCCTTTGTGGCGAAGAACGCCGCCGGTGGGCTTGCCAATGGCCGGGACGTTGCCGATGAATTTCGCGGTGGCCGGGTTGTTGTCCGATTTTACGGAACTGCCTTCCACGGCGTCGATCACCGGTACCGGCGCGAAGTGACGGATCAGGACCTCACGAGTGTTGGTGTGGATGTCGCGGGCGGCAGCGCCCACCTGATCGTCGGAGTAAGGCGCAATGTCTTCCATGAAGAAATCGAGGACGCGGGCGTCGCGCTGCAGGATGCCGAGGAGCTGCAGAGCACCGTCTTCCGGCTTGATTTCCGGCTTGGGTGGCGGAGGCTTGGGAATGTCCGATTTGAGGATGAGGCCGAGATCAGTAAGGATCTCAGGGGACAGGGCGCCGTGGAACAGGAGCGCGAAGAAAGCTCGAAATGCCAACAGGATACGGTTCAATTTAGAGACGACTCCGAATCTTCAGGATAGCAATGGCGGGATTTTCAGAATGCGAGGGGCCGGGTGATGTCCTGACCGGGGAAGGTTCGGTCGAGCAGACCGGCGAGTTGGGAGGCAGTAGCGGGGTCGATGTTGCCACCGGGATGGCGGACGCGGCCGCTGGTGAGGACGCCGCGGCGGCGCAGGATCTCTTTGCGGACGGCAAGACCGGGCTGCTGCTCGAACACCATGAGGGGGAGGTAGCGCTGGTACAGGGTGTAGGCGGCATCGAGGTCGCCGGCTTTGGCGCGTTGGGTGATGGCGAGCAGGACTTCCGGAAAAGCGAAGCCGGTGTTGAAGCCGTCTGACCCGCGTTCGAGGTCGAAGAAGCCGTAGAGGCCACCGAGGCCCGTCAGGATCGGCATGGGGCGGATGGTTTCGAGCCCGGTACGGAGGGCGGCGATTTTCGCGGGGCTGGGCACCGCTTCGGCTTTGATGCAGGCGAGGGCCGGGATTTCGCGCGCGATGCGGAGGATGAGGGCGACGGACATGTTGACTTCAGTGGAGGCCGGGTGGTCCTGCAGGATGATGGGCAGGGTTGTTCTTTCGGCTATGCGGGAGTAATAGGTGAAGACCAGTTCGTCGTTGGGGACGGGTTGTTTGGAAGGGGCGATCATGACGGCGGCGGCGCCGAGGGCCGCGGCTTCGTTCACGAGGGCGATGGTGGCGGCGGTGCCGGTGTGGCTGCAGCCTGCGATTACGGGGAGCGCGCCGGCAGCTTTGACGGCGGTGGCGATGAGGGCCGAGCGTTCTGAGTCGGTGAGACGATTGGATTCGCCGAGGACGCCCAGGAGGGTGACTGCATTGACGCCGGTTTTGGCGAAGAATTCGATCATGCGGGTGAGCGAGGCGTGATCCAGGGATTCGTCGTCGTGGAAGGGGGTGGCGAGGATCGGGATTACCCCGGAGAGGTTGGGCGCGGTGGTTGGCATGAAAGGGAATTATCGCGCGGCCCTGGTTGCTGGTGGATATTCGGTTGTGAAAGAGCTTGTTTCGGGGGAGTCGAATTCGGTCAGCGGCGGTTCAGGCGGCTTTTTTCATGGTGTTTTGGCGGCGCGTTGCTTGTTCGAGGCGTAGTTCGCGGCGGGCCAGGCGGGTTATTTGGCCGGTTGAAAATTCGAAGCCATTTCGGCCGGTTGTCTCTCCGGGTGTACTTCCACCTGGGTAAGTCGGGCATTCATAGGGGACGCCTTCGCTGAGGGCGAGTTTGGCCAGGAGGATTTCTTCCTGGAGGATTTTGTCGTGGGCGGCTTTGCGTTCGGTCTCAAGTTCCTTTAGTTGTTTCTCGTTTTTCTCGATGTTTCTCCGGATTCTCGTTTCGTAGACGGCGAGAAGCTGGATATTTCTGCCATCGGCTAACCAGACGCGGGCCTGGCAGGCGGCTGCGTGGCCTTCGGCGCTGTCGACATCTGTGGCGTCACCGATCGGGCCGGACATGCCGATGGCGAAGATGTTGTTTTCGAGGGCACGGGCTCTGTTGAGGCGCCACATGTCTTCGGCTATCGACATGGCGAGGAGTTTCTCGCGATAGGTCTCGGGTTTGAAGTCCGCCATGAGGTTGGTGCAGTGTTCGTCGAAAGCGATTTTGTCTTCGTGGGAGAAGGCATGAAACTGCCCTGTCAGCCCATGCCGGGTGGCGTTGATGCGGGAGCGCTTTTTGCCTTCTTCGGTTCTGGGGCCGGTGCTCTTTTGGGCGTTTTGCCGGTTGGCTTCAAGTTGCGCTTCTGAGATTTGTGAGAGTGGAGTGGCTGGCGACATTTGTGTGTGTCCTTTCAGCCGAGGTGTAGCATGTGCGGTCAAGGGAAAGGGGTGTTTGGTTTTGGTAAGTTGTTGGATGCAGAGGTTGATATTTATTCTTGAAGCGTGTCACTGACGGAGGATGTCCGGATTACCGTTGAAAGTGAGCGGCTCTGTAAACATTATCAAGCCGCGTGGGCTGCGGCGGCCTTTCCCGTTCTGAGACGGTAAGCTACAGCGAGTGCATTGACCAGAGCCGGCA
>JAUZEU010000364.1 GCA_030838885.1 Bryobacterales bacterium
AGCGCGACGTTTACTGATCTGGTATTGTTTCTTCACAAGCGACTCCTTTTTCCTGACAGAAAATTTCCCCGAGCCTATCACGGCTCGGGGTGAGTCGCTCACTTTCTACGATCTTCCGGACATCCTCCACCGCAGATGAGAACCGGATGCACGCGGATAAGGCCAGATCAAAAAAAGTGGAATTAACTCGTTTCGAAGGACCGTGGTCCGTTCAGGACGCGTCTTACCTCATCGACGAACTGCTGAGCGGGGATGGGCTTGGGGAAGATATGGAATGCTTCAAGCTCGTTGCGGTGATTCAGGCGGTCATCATCGATGAGGCCTCCGATCATGAGGACCGGGATTCCGGGGCGTTTGGTGCGGAGATAGATGGCGGCGTCGTGGCCGGGCATGCTGTTGATGTAGGGGCGGATGATCAGGAGGTCAGGCCGGAGGTCTTTGAGGCGGTCGACGGCACCGCCCAGGCTGCCTTCGGCGATGACGAGATAGCCTTCGCGTGTGAGGAGGTCCTGCATGACATTTCGAACATCCGGATCAGAGGTGAGCAGGAGGATGGTTTTGTCTGTTGGTCGCATAGTACCCCAGCCAAATACATCTTACAGAATGTCATATATTACGGAACTTCCGAACGGTTCCGGCTGCAATAGCGTCATACGAAAGGGTGAAACGCATGAGAGCGGATTTTCTTCAAGCGGCCGGAGTAGTGATTATGGGTTGCAGCAGTGTCTGTGCGCCCCGGTACGCACAGGCCGTGGAGGTGCGTCCGGAGTTCGAAGTGGCTTCAGTGAAGCCTGCGCCCCCTCCTGGCGATAACAGGATTCGCGTCATGATGGGTGGCGGGCCGGGCACGCCGGATCCGGGGCGGGTGAATTTTGAGTTCGTGAATTTGCGGATGGTTTTGGCTCGGGCGTATGGGGTGAAGAGTTATCAGATTTCCGGGCCGGGGATGCTCGATTCGGAGCGGTTCAATATCACAGCGAAGGTGCCCGTGGGTACGTCGAAAGAGCAATTCCTGGTGATGCTGCAGAATCTGGTGGCGGACCGGTTTAAGATGACGCTGCATCGGGAAAAGAAAGAGCTGCCGGCGTATGCGCTGGTGGTGGGGAAGAGCGGCGTGAAGATGAAGGTGGCGGCGGAAGAGGAGCCGGTGAAGGATGGTGGCGCGCCGGCTCCGGCGATGCCTCCTGGCCGAATGCCAATGGGTAAGGATGGGTTTCCGGATATGCCCCGGGGCATGGGCCGGGGTGGAATGTCTGTGATGATGATGCCCGGGCGGATGCGGATGATGGGGGACGGGACGACGATGGCCGGGTTATGCGAGACGCTGGCGCAGCAACTGGATCGGGCGGTGGTGGATACGACAGAATTGACGGGGAAGTACGATTTTGCGTTGACGTTTGAGCCGGAGCAGAACAGGATGATGAGGGGAATGCCGGCCGGTATGGGCCGTGGCGGTTCGGATGGACCGCCTCAGAATGCGCCGGAGGTGGAGGCGGCTCCGAATTTGTTTACGGCGGTGCAGGAGCAGTTGGGTTTGAAACTGGAACCGCGGAAGAGTTTGGTGGAGTTGTTGGTGATTGATCATCTGGAAAAGACTCCGGTGGAGAATTAGGGGATTACGGTTGATGCCCGGGCAGACGCGGCCGGGGTGAAGGTATAAAGAAATCACCATCGCCTGTATTTGAAAGAATTGCGCACAGACGCCACGAGAGTGTTCCTGGACAAAGCGAGCATGCAGTAATCTGTTGAAGACACAGGTGCAGCTGCGCGCGTCAGAGGCGATTCGTCACCGGGAAGACGCGGCCGGGGGTCCGCGTGTCCCAAAGCCCCTTCCGACCCGAATTTATTACAGTGCCCTGGAGTGGCTTAGAAAGTTATTTTGGTGTCGGCGGAGAATTTGCGGTAGTCTTTGAACTCGATTACGTTGCGGCTGCAGCCCATAGTGCCTGTCATGCAGGCCATGTTCACGCTTTGAATCGGCAGCAGATATTTCTGGCCTTCTATCGTGACGAAGCCGTATTCCAGGGAAGTTTCAGTTTTGTCATAGGCAAAGTCGCGCGGCATGCCGATGGCTTGCTGTTCGATGCGCAGCGTGCGACCTGTTTCCTTATCGATCCAGACGGTGCCTTTGTAAGCAGGCGTGTATTTGCGGCCGCTTTGGGCGACCAGGGTCCAGTGGGAGCGGGGTTGCTCGACGCTGAGGCTGTAGACCCAGGTGGGGCGGGCGGCGATGCGGTCCTCACCGGTTCTCTTAAAAGTTGCCGCGGTGAGTGGCGAGAAGATGTCTTCGAGGGTGATCTGGAATTCGCCGGTGGACCAGGAGCCGGAGTCTTCGGGCCGGGTGGTTGGGCGCCCGTTGACTCGAATATTGCGGTAGTCTTCTTTGCCGTCTACGGAGGCTACGTCGGCCGTCACGACGTCAATGGCGCGCCAGTTGTTGATGTAACGGGAGCCGCTGTAGCGGGTAGTGATTTGCTGCACCAGGAAGTTGGGCAAGTCTGAAGTGAAGGATGTGGCGGAAGCGCGGGCGTCACTGATTACGGAGTCGAAGTTGGGGTCGTCATTCTTCGATTCGGGTTTCGATTCCGATTTGGACGAAGGGTTGCGCTGGAGCACAGGGCGATCGCTGTCTTCGGTGGTGGAAGAGGAAGAGCCGGAGGATTCGGAGGCTGCACTGGCACCGCTGCTGCTCGCGGCTTCGGTGGATGCGTGGGTGCGGCCGAAGTCGCCGGCATCGGGCGTGACGACGCGGGCCTGATCGACGGGAACGTTGCCCGCTTCTTTCTCGGCGTCTGAGCCTGCGCGCACCAGGATTACATGGATGGCGGTTTCAGGGTCGTCGGGGTTGGTGTCGATGGTGAGGTGGTCGCCGGGGTGGAGGAGGGAGTCGCGAATGGGCCTGGAGTCTTTGCCGCGGAATTCTGTTTTGGCGATGAGGCGGAAGCGCAGGATGCGATTGGGCTGGATCTGTAGCAGGAGTTCTTTTTCGCTCAGGCGTCGGAGGGACCCATCGACCGATTGAACGGCGACTTTCGAAGTGGTGGATTCTTTGGGTTTCCGTTTGGGGAAGTGGATATTGGGGATTCCCATCGGAATGCCGCCCTGTGGATACTGGCCAGGGGGGTACTGACCCGGTGGATATTGCCCGGGCGGATATTGCCCCCCTTGGGGATACTGGCCGCCTTGCGGGTACTGACCGCCGGGATATTGTCCGCCCTGCTGCGGGTATTGGCCACCGAACTGGGCAGGGGCCGGGGCGACCAGCGCCAGAAACAGGATGGCGGTACTTTGGCAATTGCGCATGGCGGCCTCTATCTGCTTATGTTACGTCAGAAATCGGGGCGGTCAGATGCGGTGGAAGGCGCGGAGAATTTCGCGGGTACCGTACTGCAGGGCCACGGGACGTCCGTGCGGGCAGGCCATGGGGTATTCCGTGGCGGCGAGGGTACGCAGCATCCATTCCATTTTTCGCTGGTCGAGAGGCGTGTTGATCTTGATGGCGGCGCGGCAGGCGATGGAGGCGGCGATGGCGCGGCGGAGGTCGGAGAGGGAAACGCTGCGCAGTTCGTTCTCGGCGATTTCGAGAATTTCCAGGATGACGCGTTCGAGGTCGCCGAGGCCGATGGAGGAAGGCGCCGCTTTCACGGCGATGGTGCGGTTGCCGAAGGGCTCGGTGTCAAAGCCGGAGGAGCGCAGTTCGTCGGCGATGCGGGCGTATTCGATTTGTTGCTCGGCAGTAAGTTGCAGAATGATTGGCATGAGCAGAGCCTGCGTTTCCACCCGGCCGGACGCCTGCTGATTGAGGACCTGTTCGAAGAGGATGCGCTCGTGGGCGACGTGCTGGTCGATGATCCAGAGGCCGTCGGTTCCCGCAGCAATGATGAAGCTGTTGTGGAGTTGGCCCAGGGGGCGCAGTTCGCCGATGCGGGCCATGTTCTGGCCGTTATAGGCGGCGGGAATGGAGCCCTCGGGGAAGGGGCCGTGGGTGTCCGGCACGCGGAGCTTCAGGCGGTCAGTGATGGCGGCAGCAGGGGTGGGCGGGGGTTGATTCACCGGGATGCCGGTGTCGCCGAAATCGAAGCGGGCGGCAGGCGCGCTGGTGGGCTGCATGACGAACTCGGGCAGGGCAGCGGGCTGGGGCGGCGCTTCGTCATCTGGTTGTAACGGCTGCAGGTCATCGTGCAACATTTGGGAGAACTCCGAGTACGGGAGGGCGGCGGCGCGCTGCGCATTCGGGGACTGCGGTGAGAGAGCCTGGGTGAACGAGGGCGCGGGGCGGGACTGCATGAGCTGGTCGCGGATGGCATCGCGGACGAAGTCATGAATCCAGGACTGGTGGCGGAAGCGCACTTCGGTTTTGGAGGGGTGCACGTTGACATCAACCTCTTCGCAATCGCACTGGAGGAACAGCAGTGCGAAGGGGAAGCAGGCTGCGGGCATCAGGTTGTGATAGGCCGCGGAGATGGCGTGCAGGATGAGCCGGTCGCGGATGAGGCGGCCGTTGACGAAGATGAAGATCGAGTTGCGATTGTTCTTTTGTACCTGTGGGCGTGAGACGAAGCCGTTGATGGAGAACTGACGCGGGGGCTCGTCGGGTTCTGGCATCTGCAGAGTGCTGGTGCGTTGCGAGAGTTCGACGAGATCTTCCAGCAACTGGCCTCCGAAGACCTGGAAGACACGTTCGCGGAGGGTTTCGACGGGCGTGGCATGGAGCAGGTTCGTGGCGCTGTTCCAGAGTTCGAAAGTCTTGTCGGGATGGGCGAGGCTGTAGTGGGTGACGAGCGATGCGATGTGCGCGAGTTCGGTTTGCTCAGAACGCAGGAACTTCTTGCGCGCAGGGACGTTGAAGAAGAGGTCGCGGATGGAGATGGCGGTGCCGTGGCCGCGGGCGATTTCGTCGCAGGTGAGGATTTTGCCGCCGGCGATCTCGACGCGCGTGCCCGTTTGCTCTTCGGGGGCACGGGTTTCGAGCAGCAGTCGGGAGACGGAGGCGATGGAGGGCAGAGCCTCGCCGCGGAAGCCAAGGGTGGAGATAGAGAGTAGGTCTTTGACGTCGTGAAGCTTGCTGGTGGCGTGGCGCTCAAAGGCGAGAAGAGCGTCATCGCGGAGCATGCCGCAGCCGTCATCGACGATGCGGATAAGACGGCGTCCGCCGTTTTCGATTTCGACGCGGATGCTGGTGGAGCCGGCATCGAGCGAGTTTTCCAGCAGCTCTTTAACAACTGACGCGGGGCGCTCGACCACCTCGCCGGCGGCGATTTTGTTGGCTACGTTGTCGGAAAGAACACGGATTCGACCCACGTCTCTACTTTAGTGGGCAGGTTTGGGTGAGGCGGCGCGGGCGGGTGGAGACAGAGGCGGAGACGTTGGTTATGGCCTGTCAAGGATGACCATTTCTCCGGCTTCAGGATCTCGCTGTTGAACGGTGAAGACGTATGATCGAGGTTATGGCGCAACTGCATATGAGCGAAGCGGAGGCGGCGCGGGATTTTCATGCCGTGCTGGAACTTGTGCGCGAGGGCTCGGAAGTTGTGATCGAGGACGGGAATCGGCGGATCGCGTTGATAAAGCCGGTGGAAGGTCCGGGCCGTTCGATTGATGAGTGCATCGCACTGCTGGCTGCGCGGGGATCGGGAGCGACCCCGGACGCAGATTTCGCTCAGGATATTGAGGAAATCATTGCAGAGCGCAAGCCGCTTGATACTTCCGTATGGGAGTGATTCTGGACTCCAGCGCGGTTATCGCCGGGGAGCGAAAGGGCGAGACCGCTGCGGAGTTGCTGGTGAGGCTACGGCAGCAACTGGGTCCGGGTGACATCGCGATTTCCACGGTAAGCGTGGTCGAGCTGGAACATGGAATCTGGCGCGCCAGGGACGCGGCACAAGCAGAGCGGCGGCGGAGATTTCTTGAGGATGTATTCTCGGTGGTTCCGGCCTGTCCGCTTACATTTGAGATCGCGAGGCGTGCCGGGCGGATCGATGGCGAGTTGAGGCGCAGGGGCGTGGTCATTTCGTTTCAGGATCTGATTATCGGGGTGACCGCGCTGGAGTTCGATTACGCAGTAGCAACCCCGAATGTGCGTCACTTTGAGACGATTCCGGATTTGGTTCTAAAGCCGCTGTAGTCAGTGGCACGTTATTTGGTACAGGGCCGCGCGGTGGGCGGCCCTGGTTGATCGCGCTGCGTAAAGGGCCTATCGCGAAAGGGCGGCGACGGCTTCGAGTGCGGCAAAGCACTCAGGGAGTCAGGTGCGGCGATAGCGGCGCTCGGTGAAGCCGAATTTCGCGCTCTGCGATTCGGCACGGTGAAGGGAAGGCTGGCGTGGTCGACGGACTGGCAGACGGAACCGTCGGCGACGCCGAAGTTCTTCACGATGATGGAACTGACGTTGTGGCCGAGGCGTTGAAGCATTCCTTCAGATGGCCCACGCTGTCGACTGCTCCGCCCGAGGACTTGGACTACGGTGATGCCGAGACGGGCGCCTTCATTAGTGGGCGGGTTTGGGTGAGGCGGCGCGGGCGGCTTCGAGAGAGAGGCGGAGGCCTTCGTCGTAAGGGGTTTTGTGGATTGTGCCGAGGAGCTTGTGGAGGGCAGAATCATCGAGGAGGACGGGGGTGGTGAGGAGGTAGTGCATCTCGACCATCTCTCGCAGGAGGGGATTGAAGAGGCCCATCAGGCGCAGCAGGTTCTTGCCGGCGACGCGAATGCGGGGTTTGGTTCCGGCCATGCGGAAGACCCGTTCGGCGATCTCGCGCTGGGTCATAGCGCCGGCACCGGCGAGGTTCCACATGTGTCCCCATGCCCCTTCCGTTTGCAGAAGCGCGGTGACTACCGGGCCCACATCGGGAATGAAAACGAATTCGTGCGGGGGGTCGACAGGGCCGAGCATGTTGGCGGTGCCGCCGGTTGCTGCGGCTTTAAATAAGCTGTCGAGGAAACTCTTTTCGACGTTCGGGCCATAGAAGTCGGGAAGGCGCAGGATGGTGGCTCGGAGTTTGCCGCCGGCCTCGGCCTGGAGCAGAAGATCTTCGGCTTGCTTGCGCATCTTGCCTTTGTAGGTGTGAGGCTGGCGGGGATGCTGCTCAGTTACTGGAGTGGTGATCGGTTTCCCGTAGGGATATACGGTGCCGATCAGGAGGATTCGTTGCACGCCTTCGGCAATAGCCGCGTCGAGCGTTTGCTTCATGACGATCGGGTGGAGATGGAACTGGTGATACGGCACGCCAATCAGGTAAACGATTGTGTCTGAACCATGCAGGGCGGCTCGTGCGGCTGCGGGGTTATCCGGGTCCCATGTGGTGATTTCGGCGAGTTTGTCGTGGCCGAAGGATTTGGTGAGGGCCGCCCGATCGCGGCCCACCACTCTGTAGGGGGTTGCCTGTTGGTTTAAAGCATCTGAGATGCTTCTGCCTACCGCGCCGGCGGCGCCTAACAGGGTGACCATGCCCGCTATTGTAAGAGTGCGGCGACGGCTTCGAGTGCGGCAAAGCACTCACGCAGCCACGTGCGGCAGTAGCGGCGTTCGGTGAAGCCGAAGTTCGCGCCCTGCGATTCGGCAAAGGCGGAGAAGGGCAAGCTGGCGCGGTCGACGGACTGGTAGACGGAACCGTCGAGCGCCGGCAGGGACACTTCCTTTGCGCCGATGGCGAGCAGGTCTTTACGGACGTTGGACTGATCGTAGAGTTCGAACTTTGCGGCGACGCCGAAGTTCTTCACGATGACGTAGCTGACGTTGCGGCCCAGGGCATTGAAGCATTCCTTCAGATGGCCAACACTGTCCACTGCTCCGCCGAGGACGTAGACGACGGTGATGCCGAGATGAGCGCCTTCAGCCTCTTCGAGAGCTCCTCCGCGATAGAGCCAGTTTTTCAAATCTTCGCCGGAGCGGGCGCCAAGATCGACGAGGGCGATGCGGCGGCCTGCCCCGTCCATCACGTAGTCGAGAACGGGTGCGATGCTGGCGGCGTCGCTGACGTCGACCGATGCGGTTTCATTCTTGTGAAAGCGAAGCAACTGGCCCATGTTGCCTTCGGCGTCGAAGGCGCGGAACGTGACTTTGCGGGAGTTCAGGAAGTCGGCCAGGATGCGGGCGACGGTGGTCTTGCCGACACCTCCTTTTTCGCCGTGCGTGAGAATGAGGCGCGGCTTTTCGAAGAGTGCGGGGGTGGAGTTCTTGTCGGTCTTTTCGGCTGTAATAGTGCTCATCTTTTTAGAGTTCCTCAATTCGTGAAAATGGGTGGATTTTGGGAGGTCCCGGTGGGGGCCAGGAAGAATCACGGCGGGCTTCGCGCTGTTGCCCGCACTGACACGGCTCGTAATTCACAGGCGGCGCCTGCGAGCGCAACGCCGCGATTTCGGCCTCCAGGACTTCAAGCATTTCGAGTGTCGTCAATGTCGTTTGAAACAAGCGTGCCGAAGGGGGGTCTTCCGAAGCGCGGGCCTGTCGATATCGTAGCGCATATTGCTTATGAACGACATCTTCCACACCTTCAGAGATTGTCTGCTCAGGCAAGCAGCACGATATACTCAGGGCATGAGTAAGCGGCTTCAGGTACTGCTTCCCGAGCCCGAGATGGCCGAGATTCAGAAACTTGCGAAGCGTGAGCGGGTGACAGTCGGCGAGTGGGTGCGGCGTGCATTGCGAGAGGCACGATCAAACCGGTCTCC
>JAUZEU010000248.1 GCA_030838885.1 Bryobacterales bacterium
GCGTGCCGGGACGATAACAACCTCAGCTTCGAGCGGCAGGATGAGATTGCCGGATTAGCGGGCATAGTCTCGCCTGAAGAGTTGATGCGTACGTATTACCGGACTGTGCGGGGGATAGCGCGGCTGGCCAATCGCCGCCTCGATCGCTTCGAAGCGAATCGAAGCTCGCTTTTTTCGCAGTTTCGCGATCGCACCTCTCGGCTTTCGAACGCGGATTTCTCCATTGTTCACGGCGAGATTTTCTTCCGGTCCTCAGGCGCGGCACTTACCGACCCGCCGGTGATTCTTCGGTTGTTCGAATTTGTGGCGCGGCACGGGCTCCCGCTCGCCGGAGATACGGAAGAACGTGTGGAACGCGCCGTCGCTGGGTTTGCGGCCTGGGTGGAATCGAATCAGCCCATCTGGCCAGCCTTCAGAGCGCTGCTGCGGCAGCCGTTCGGGGGCAGGGCATTGCGATCCATGCACGACTGCGGAGTTCTGGAGGCGATCTTCCCGGAACTGAAGGAGATGGAAGCGCTGGTTATTCGCGATTTCAATCACCGCTATACGGTGGACGAGCATACGCTGGTGGCTATCCAAACCGTTCTCGATCTTCGGGACAAATCCAGCGGCGATAAGAACGACAAGTTCGCTGAGCTTGCAGGCGAGACAGACGATCTCGATTTACTGGTGACCGCGCTGCTTTTCCATGACGTGGGTAAGGGCGATCCCGAAGACGGCCACGTGGCTATTTCGCGCCGTATCGCGGAAAAGGCTCTTGCACGGTGCGGCGCCAGCGATCGCGAGATCGGCATGATTGCGTTTTTGATCGGCGCACATCTGGAACTCTCAGGGGCAATGCACGGGCGCGACATCTCAGACCCTTCTACTATCCGCGATGTGGCGGCTGCGACCGGAACCGTGGAACGTCTGAAGCTGCTCACTCTTCTGACGTATGGCGACATCAGCGCTGTTCACCCCACGGCCATGACGCCGTGGCGCAGGCAGCTTCTCTGGAATTTGTACACGAATGTGTACGCGGAGCTCACACGAGAGCTGGGTGAGAAACTCGCCGAGCCCGATTTGCACGCGGACCCTGCTCTGCAGCGCTTTCTGGAAGGTCTGCCACCGCGCTATCTGCGTGTTCACAGTATTCAGGAGATCATGCAGCACCTGCAGCTGGAGCGGGAAGCGATACACCACGGCGCCGCCGTTTCACTTACCCGTTCCGCGGCATGGGTGCTGACAGCCGTGACGACAGACCGTCCGTTTCTGTTTGCTTCCATTGCGGGTGCCCTCTCCAGCTTCGGGTTTAACATCCTCAAGGCGGAGGCGTTTTCGAATGCGAGCGGTACCGTCATTGATACCTTCTCTTTTGCGGACCCCGCCCGCAACCTTGAACTGAATCCGAGCGAGGTGCCGGAGGTGACCAGGACCGTCAGGAGGGTTCTGCGCGGAGAAGCATCGGTGGATGATTTATTGAGGCGGCGGCCTCGCGTGAAGCCGGATCACCATTTGCTGGCGGCTTCAAAGGTGAGTTTTGACAATCACGCATCCCCGACGGCTACCCTGATTGAGCTGGTCGCACAGGACCGGCCGGGTCTGCTCTACGATGTTTCCGCGGTGATCTCGAAGCATGGTGGCAACATCGAAGTGGTTCTGGTGGATACCGAGGCGAAGAAGGCCATCGACGTCTTCTACGTCACGAAGAACGCGGCCAAGCTTTCCGATGCGGAGGCCAGCGCATTGGTCGACGCGCTAGCCGGAGTGCTGCAGCCGTCCTGAAGGTTCAAAGGCGCGGAGCAATGCTTTGGCTTTCAGTTCGATCTCATCCCACTCGGCGTTTGGTTCGGATTGTGCAATGATTGCACCACCTACCCCGATTTCGACCTGTCCGGCCTGGAAAACCGCCGTTCGGATGACGATATTCAGATCAGCCGTGCCGTTGAAGCCCAGGTATCCGATACTGCCGGAGTAGATTCCTCGAGGTCCCTGTTCCAGGTGGGCGAGCAACTCCATCGTACGCTTTTTCGGAGCGCCGGTCATGGAGCCGCCTGGAAATGCCGCGCTGATGCAATCGATTGCGCTCGCGTCGGCACGGAGACTGCCGGAAATGGTGCTGACCAGTTGGTGCACGGTCGAGTAGGTCTCCACCTCCATCAGACGCGGAACCTTCACGCTGCCCACCTCGCAAACGCGTGAAAGATCGTGCCGGACAAGGTCGACGATCATGAGGTTTTCGGCGCGAAAGCGCTCGTCGTTCAGTAAATCCGCGGGGTCACGGTCGAGCGGCAGTGTGCCCTTGATGGGGCGTGATTCCACGTTTCGGTCTTTGTCTATCCGGAGAAAGCGCTCAGGTGACGAACAGGCAATTTCGGATTCTTCGAAGTTCAGATAGGCTGCGTAGGGGGCGGGATTAGTGCGCCGCAGGTTCTCGTAATAATCCAGCGGATCGAGGTCGGTTTCGAGGCGCAGCTTGTTCGTGAGGCAGAGTTCGTAGCTCTCACCAGCTCTGATCCATTGCAGGCACTGACGGATTTGATTCAGATACTCTGCGCACGAGGTTCGGTATCGTATGTTGCGCGGCGCTGATTGGGTCTGAATTGCAAACTCTGTTTGGTAGGGCTCTGGAGGCTCGCCAACAAAATAAACCCAATTCTCTGAATGGTCGATCGCGAGGAAGTTTTTCGTCCGGACGAACACCGCTTCGCCCTCGTAGGTGAAGTACCCAACGTAGCCGCCGGTGAAAGGGAAGGGAAGATTGGGTTCGGATTTTCGAGTCTCCCGGAGGCAGCGCTTAAGTGATTCAAAGGAATGGGATTCAGGCGTGCCCGCACCCATATAGGAAATCCCGCCCCAGCGATCCAGCCAGAACGCCCCGGGCCGGCCGGCGTAGAACTTCCGGAATAGCGCCTCCGGCGCTTCTTCCAAAGGCAAGCGCCGGATTGGGTTCGGGATTTCGTGGGTGGCGAGGAAGTTGCGCAGCAGCTCCGGCCCGTACTCAGACAGAACCGATTCCGGATGGAATTGCACGCCCCAAATCGGCCGCGACACGTGACGCAACGCCATTACCGTCCCGTCCGCACTCCAGGCGATCGCGCGTAATTCGTCCGGCAACGGCTCGGACACAATCAGGGAATGGTATCGGACCGCGTTGAATGTGGTGGGAATGCCGGCAAACAATTCATCGCCGTCGTGAGTAACAGCTCGCAACCGCCCGTGCACCGGCTCGCCCTTGAACACAGTTCCGCCAAAGGCGCACGCAATCCCCTGGTGCCCCAGGCACACCCCGAGCACAGGCACTTCGGCTTTTCGAATCGCCTCAGCCGAAACGCCGAAATCCCTCGGGCGATCCGGACGCCCCGGCCCCGGCGATATGATCAGGTGATCGAAATTGATCTGCCGGATCTCCTCCCAGGTCTTTTCGTCATTGCGAATCACAACCGGCATTTCACCGGTGATCTGCGCTACCGCATGGACCAGGTTATAGGTGAAGGAATCGTAGTTGTCGATGATGAGTGTCGGCACTCACCATCAGAATCGCAGGTCGAGTACTGTCACATCGTCAGTGCTAACCGCCGCCATGGCAAGGGACTGCGCGAGTGACTTCGAACCGGCCCGACCCAGCATTCGGATGCACTCCACCACCCAGCTGTCGTCGTCGTCGGGCCTGGCCTCGGATACGCCATCGGAGAAGAGCACGATCCGGTCACCCGCTGACATCTGAACCGTGCGTTCTTCGAATACCGCGCCATCGAAAGCGCCCAGCACCAGCCCGGTGGGCTCCAGGCGTTCCACCTCGCTATTGCTTCGCAGCAGCACGGCCGGCGGATGTCCGCAGTTCACATACCGCAGCGTCCGCGTGCCGCTGTTATAGCAGCCGAAGAACAGCGTGGCGTAATGCTCGGGCGAGGTGGACTGGAAGAACAGCCGATTTACGCGTGTGATCAGCCGTGCGGGTTCACACGCGAGGTCGTGGTTACTTCGGATGGTTCCGTGCAGATTGGCCATCAACATCGCCGCACCGATGCCTTTGCCGGACACATCGCCCAGCAGAAACGCAGCGGAATCCGGACCTGTTTCGAACACATCACAGAGATCGCCGCCGATCTCTCCGGCTGGTCGGAACACGCACTCGCAGTCTATGCCAGACACGCTGAAACGGGGGCGGGGCAACAGTCTGCGCTGCACGCGATGGGCGATGGAAAGCTCATTGCGACGAGCCGTTTGCCGGGCGACAAGACTGAGTACCCGTTCGTTATCCCATGGCTTGGTGATGAAATCGGTGGCACCCCGCCGCATGGCATCTACCGCCAGATCGATGGTGCTCCAGGCAGTCATTACAATCACCGGCACTTCCGGCATCTGTGCATGCAGCATGTCCAGCAGCGCCAGACCTTCCAGGCCGGAGGTTGTATCCCGGGCGTAGTTCATGTCGATCAGGACCAGGTCGTGACTGCCGGACGCAGCCGCGAGCAGAGCCAGTTCGGGCGACGAGACAGTTTCAGTCGTGTAGCCGCCTCCCTTCAGCAACAGTCGCATCGCTTCCAGGATGTCAGGTTGATCGTCAACAACGAGAACCTTGGGTGTTATTTCTTGCACCATTTCTGAACAACCTCCAGCGCATTCTTACAACCACAGACGCGCACCCGCTGTTTCAGATAGTTAGCCTTAACATTAGAAAGGCCAGGTGTCCGCAACCGGACAACCCTGGTCAGATTCGATCAAATCAGCTTCCGCTTCCACGCCCCGCGCCGAAACAACACAAAAGAGCTGACAGTCGTCGCGGATTCCGCAGCCGGAATGGCCACGAAGACTCCGCGATAACCCCAGTGCATCGCTACCGCCAGGGTCCACGCCAGAGGAATCTGGAAACACCAGAAGCACCAGAAATTAATCATCGAAGGCGTCCTGGTATCGCCTGCTCCGTTAAAGGCCTGCATCAGGACCCAGCCCCACGCATAAAAAATGTTGCCAAGAGCAATGAACCGGAGGCACTCGGCAGCCACCATCTGCACTGCCGGATCAGGCGTGAACAGCGCGGCCAACTGCCGGGCGAATACGAGAAAGACGACCGCCATAGCCCCCATGTAGGCCATAGTGAACCGGCCCGTCTGGTATACAGACGCCTCCGCTCGCTCCGGCTTCTTCGCTCCGAGATTCTGCCCCACCAGCGTTGCCGCGGAATTTGACAGCCCCCAGCAGGGCAGGCAAACAAACAGGAAGATGCGGATCGCGATCGCGTATCCCGCTACCGGTATGCTCCCGAAAGTCGAACACATGCGCACCAGTACCACCCAACTGGAGGTCGCAATCACGAATTGCAGAATGCCCGTGAGCGATACTTTCATCAAACGCCACAGCACCTGCCAGTTCAACCGGATCTGCCGCGCGTGAATCCGGACTCTGCTGTACCCGCCCAGCAGGAAAAATAATTGCAGAGCCACTCCCAGACCGCGCCCGATGGTGGTCGCCACGGCGGCGCCGGTAACGTTCAGGCGCGGAAACGGCTCCCACCCATTGATCAGGCAAGGATCCAGCACAATATTGATGCCGTTCGAGAACCAAAGAACCCGCATCGCGAGAGTCGCATCGCCCGCGCCGCGAAAGATGGCATTGATCAGGAAAAGCAGGTAGATCGTGAACGATCCCCCCAACAGGATTCGCGTGTAACCCGACCCTACGGCGATCACCGCCTCGGTTGCGCCCATCATAGACAACAGACGCGGAGCCCACATCGCACCCGCGAACCCGACCAGCAACGAGACCGCCACGCCCACCGCAATCGCCTGCACGGATCCGACCGCCGCACCCTCCGGATCTTTTTCGCCAATCCGCCGCGCGACGTATGCCGTGGTCGCCATGCTCAGCCCCATCGCGACGCCGAATACCAGGACCAGCAGGGATTCGGTGAGCGCGGCCGCTGCCAGTGAATCCACGCCCAACCGCGCCACGAAGAACATGTCCACCACGCCAAACAGCGATTCCATCACCATTTCGAGAATCATCGGGATGGCGAGCACCACCACGGCGCGCCGGAGATTCCCTTCGGTGAAATCGCGATCAGAGCCCGCCAGGGCTTCGCGGACCACTGCGACCAGACGGCTCACTTTTTGGTGCGCGGCATCACCAGGCCCAGATCCTGACCCGTCAGGTTCTTGGTGGCGTAGATGATCTGACCGGCATGCTGGGCAAAGTGCTCCGTGACGCGCAGCACCGCTTCCACGCCACTGGCCGTTCGGTTCTGAACCTGATAAGTGCGCAGCAGTTGCTCGGTCGTAAGGCCTTCCACAACCCCGGCCGCTTCCGTCATTGTTTCCTGAAGCTTCGCCTGCAGGGTTTCGCTCGGAATGCCGCCTTCCGTGGCAAACTCTTTGTCCCGCTCGCGGATGTCCGGCTTGCCGCCCAGACCTGAAATAATCCACTGCCGCACATTCCCAGCCAGGTGCAGCACCAGATTTCCCACTGCATTTTCATTTTCGGTGCCGCGTGCCCAGATCTGATCGTCCGTGAGCTTTCCCAGGCAGATCCCGATGCGCTCGGTATGCTTGCGGAGGATATCAGCTGCCGTTGTGATCAACAGTGTTTCAGCGTTCATGTTTTTCGCGTTTTCTCCGCACCAGTATAGCCGTCCTATACAATTCCTCTTATGGCAAAACTTGGATTTCTAGGTCTTGGACTTATGGGCTACCCGATGGCCCGCAACCTGATCAAAGCCGGGCATGAAGTTTCGGTCTGGTCGAATACCTCCAGCAAGGCCGAACAACTGGCTGCCGAAGCCGGCGCGAAGGTCTGCGCCTCACCCGCTGATGTGGCGCGCGAAGCCGAAGCCGTGTTCCTCTGCGTGGGTAATACGGAGATGGCCGAGACGGTCATCCTGGGTCCGAATGGAATCAAAGAAGGAGGCAAAAAGGGGCTGGTTGTTGTCGACGCCAGCACTATTGCGCCGTCTGCCAGCGTCCGGATCCATAATGAACTTATCAAATCCGGCATTGATTTCCTTGGCGCTCCCTGCACTGGCTCCACGCCTGGCGCCACTAATGGAACGCTCACCTTTATGGTCGGCGGCGAACAGGCCGTCTTCGAGCGCGTAAAGCCCTATCTGGAAGCCATGGGCAAGAAGCTCTACTTTTGTGGCGGTCCAGGCACCGGTCTTCATGCAAAACTGACCCAAAACCTGGTTCTATCCAATATCCTGCAGGCGTTTAATGAAGGCATCGTCCTCAGCACCAAAGCAGGGATCGAACCAGCCCTGATGCTGGATATCCTTTCTAATAGCGCCGCCAAGTCAGGCCTGATCGAATACAAGGCACCTTTCATCCTGCGCCGGGACTTCACCACGAACTTCTCTGTAAAGTGGATGCACAAGGATATTGGGCTCATGCTGGAATCAGCCGCAGAGTTGTCAGTTCCGCTGCCGCTTACCTCTCTGACGCGCCAAATGTTTCAGGCTGCAATCGCCACCGGGCACGGCGATGAGGATATCTGCTCCACAATCAAGGTCTTAGAGGGTCTGACGGGAGTTGAGGTGAAAGGTTAAAGTGCGAAATAGCACGTGTACCAAAAATAATATCCAGTTTTTAGTTGATTCCAAAATCAGTTCCTTCTAATATTGGAATCAAGCCGGGGAGGTCAATTTACTCCCACCAAAGCGAGACTAACCTCTAAAACTGAAAGACCCCTGAAGCAACCTCCCCGGCGCCCGCAAGGGTTTGGGTCTTTACAGTAAGTCTCAAAATCGACAAAGTCTTGCGGCATCTGCTGTTTATCGACAGCATGCTATCATTTCGATAGTTTCCCACTCACGTATGCTTTCGCGCACGCTGACTATCCTGGGCTCCACCGGTTCTATCGGAACCAATACTCTCGATGTCGTCAGACAAAATCGCGAACGCTTCAAAGTCTTTGCATTGGTAGCTGGTCGCAATATTGAGCTGCTCGCAAAGCAAATTCAGGAGTTTGCCCCACAAGTTGCCGTGGTTCAGGATTCGGCGGACATCGACCGCCTTCGAGCACTTCTTCCAAATTCAGGAATTCCGGAGTTGCTGAGCGGCCCTGAAGCGCGCGTGCAGGTGTCGGTCGCATCTGAAGCAGATACGTTGATGTCCTCTATCGTAGGCGTAGCGGGCCTGGAAGCGACCTACGAAGCTGCGCGACGGGGTAAGCGCATCGGTCTGGCAAATAAAGAGGCTCTGGTATCGGGCGGCAAACTAGTGATGGCCGCAGTGAAGCGGCACGGCGCTGAACTGATCCCCGTGGATTCCGAGCACAACGGCGCACACCAGTGCCTGCGCGCCGGACTCCGGCGCGAGGCAACTAAGCTCATTCTTACCGCGTCGGGCGGTCCGTTTCGGACGACGCCCAAAGAGGCCCTTGAGTGGGTGACGCCGGCCGATGCTTTGAATCATCCTACCTGGAAGATGGGCAATCGCATCACGATAGACTCCGCGACGCTCATGAACAAGGGTTTTGAGGTGATTGAAGCATACTGGCTGTTCGATTTCGATCCAGCTGATATTGAAGTAGTTGTGCACCCCCAGTCTTCGGTGCACGCGATGGTGGAGTACGAAGATGGTACGGTGATTGCCCAAATTTCCGCGACGGACATGCGGATGCCAATTCAGTATGCGCTCACATGGCCTGAACGATCTAACGCACCTGTTCCGAAAATCGATTGGTCGGAAGCCCGCAAGTGGGAGTTCCACGCGCCCGACTTCGATAAATTCCCGCTGCTCGGTCTTGCCTACGAATCGCTCAGGCAGGGTGGCTCAGCTTCCTGTATTTTGAATGCGGCAGATGAAGTGGCCGTTGGCGCCTTCCTTGAAGGCGGGATCGGTTTTCCTGCGATCGCCCGCGTAGTCGCTCAGACTCTGGACCGGATGCCGCGACAGGACCCGGCCAGCGTGGCCGAGGTCCTTGAGGCCGATGAAACAGCGCGGCGCGTTGCGCGTCAAATCATTGAAGCCAATAAAGTAATGTTTGCTCCTGCGGTGGTTGCGGCAACGCCCACCGGGAAAGTGGCCGTCCAGGCATAAGGATCGTATTTCGATGAGTTTTCTCGCGGATATCTGGTGGTTGCTGGTCCTGATCGGTGTGATGATTCTCGTCCACGAACTCGGGCACTTTTGGGCAGCCCGCGCGTTTGACGTCAAGGTGGACATTTTCAGCTTCGGGTTCGGCCCCCGGCTCTTCGGTTTTAAGAGGGGCGAGACGGACTATCGTTTCTCTTTGTTCCTCTTCGGTGGCTACGTTAAGATGGCTGGCGACCAGCCAGGCGATGAGGCTGCGAGTGACCCCCGCGGTTTCATGTCAAAGCCCCGCTGGCAGCGTCTGATCATTGCGTTTGCGGGCCCATTCATGAACATCGTGTTGTCTGTCGGAGTTCTGACCGGCCTTTTCATGGTCCGTTATGAGAAGATCATCGACGATAATGGCGCTGTTATCGGCCATATCATGCCTGACTCCCCGGCCGCCAAAGCAGGCATTCAACCGGGGGATAAGATCGTACGCCTGAACGGCAAAGACAAGCCGGATTGGGAAGACATTCTCACCGCTGAAATCGCCAGCGTGGCGCGACCCATCACAGTGAGTTACGAGCGCCAGGGTCATATCTATTCCACCTCAGTAACTCCGGTCCTCGAGGAGAAATCAGGTCTGGGCGATGCGGGATGGGCCGGCCAGAATGAGATTCAGATTGTCGCCGTCACACCCGGTATGCCTGCGGCATCTGCCGGATTAAAGACCGGCGACCTGCTGCTGACGGTTAACGATATTCCGGTTCGTTCTCGTTTTACTTTGCCGGAGGTGATCCGAAAGAGTGACGGGAAGCCTGTGACCATTGAATACAGGCGTGATGGCGTGGTTCGCACAGTGGCTTTGGTGCCGGTGTTCAAAAACCTGGATGGCAGCGCCCGCTGGATGATTGGCGTCTCACCCGACGTGAAATGGCACATTCAGAAAACCAGGCTCTCGTTCCCGGCGGCGTTGCAGGAGTCGGTCCACCAAAACCGGAAATATGCCACGCTGATTGTGGACCTGCTTGGCGGGATCATCGAGCGCCGTATGCCGGCAAAGAATCTGCAGGGTCCGGTTGGAATCGCTCAGCAGGCCAAGCAGGCGGCCCAGGATGGCCCCGCCGCGTTTCTGACGCTGATGAGCCTGGTCAGCCTGAACCTGGCAATTCTGAATCTGCTGCCCATTCCGATTCTGGACGGCGCCATGATTTTGACGCTCCTGATCGAGATGGTGATGGGGCGCGACATCAGCCTGAACCTGAAAGAAGCCATGATGAAGGTTGGTTTTATCTTCCTGATGATGCTGATGGTATTCGTGCTGTATAACGACATCGCACGGCGGATCACGCCGGGGCTGCTGCTCTCTCACGCGAACACTATAAAGACGAGTGACTTCCTGAACCGCTAAGTCCCTCCTGATCATCTGCTAACCTGACTCAAGCTAATGCAGTGTACGTGTGTCCGCCAGACGGACCTGCCGAACAGCTCTAAACTTTTCACTGACCTGGTATATCATTTTGATCGGGTTCAGGATCTGTATCCGTGGCAGCCCAACAATCTGCAAGCACTGGCGGCTGCTGCCCGGTTCAATTTCCCGGATGATCGCCGCGCGCAGGTAGTTCAGGCGCTGGCGCCTCTCAATCCGAACAGTCCCTCACTCGAAAAACTGGCGGAACGGGGTACCGTCGCGATTGTGACGGGGCAGCAGGTGGGGCTGTTTTCCGGTCCGGCCTATACCGTTTACAAGGCGCTCACTGCTATACGGATTGCGAGCGAACTTTCGGAGCTCGGTATCCCCGCCGTGCCCATGTTCTGGCTGGCGACCGAAGATCATGACTTCGCGGAAGTGGACCACACCGATGTGTTCGGCGCGGACCATCGTCCCGTACGCCTGCGCACCTCCGCACCTGCTGCAAACGGACCCCGCCCTGTTGGTACCATCCCGATCGGCGAGGCGCCACTTTCGGAACTTAAGAAGGCCCTCGAGGGTCTGCCTTTCGCCCAGGAAGCGGCGGCGCTCGTGGAGCGCGCTTACCGGCCTGGTCAAACCATGGGCTCGGCTTTTGCGGCCCTGATCCGCGAACTGTTTGAGCCCTTTGGTCTTCTGCTCATCGACCCCATGTCGACGGAGTTGCGCCGCATTGCCGCCCCCCTCATGAAAGAAGTGGTGGAGCGCATGCCGGAACTGGCCGATGGCGTTATAGAGCGCAGTAAAGAACTGGTGGAACGTGGTTATCACGCGCAGGTTCTCGTTGACGGCAAAACCTCCCTGGCGTTTCTCCTGGAGAATGGCCACCGTATCGCGCTCCGGCGATCCCCGGAAGGCTTCGCCGCCGATCGCCGGAAGTGGTCTGTATCCCAACTCGCGGAGCTGGCGGCCGAGCTTTCACCCAACGCGCTGCTGCGTCCGGTGATGCAGGACTATTTGTTTCCAACTGCAGCGTATGTGGGCGGTCCTGCGGAACTCGCTTATCTGGCGCAATCGCAGGTGCTTTATGAAAAGCTTCTGGGCCGTCAGCCGGTTGCGTTCCCCCGGGCGGGTTTCACCCTTATCGATGAGCGGAGTGCCCGGCGCATGGCGAAGTACTGTCTTACTCCGGCGGACCTGCTGGTGAGGGAGCAGGTATTCAATCAACGCCTTGCAGGTCGTCTGGTGCCGGTGCAATTGAAAGCTGGTCTGGAGCAAACAAAGAAAGCTGTCTCCGCTGCGCTGGACTCGTTCAGCGATGACCTGAGCCACTTTGACGCTTCACTCGTCTCGGCGCTCGCAACCAGTCGACGGAAGATCGAATACCAGGTGGCGAAGATCACCCGTAAGACGGCCGCTCAGATTCTTGCGAAAGATGAGCAGGCCCGGCGCGATGCCGCTTCGCTGAACGGACTCGTTTACCCGGGCGGCCATTTGCAGGAACGCATCTATTCCATCATCCCGTTCATTGCACAGTTCGGCCCTGGTCTCATCGGCGAGATCTACGATCAGGTTCGTGTCGAGTGCCCGGACCACCAGTTCGCGGTTGTTTAAATCCCGTATGGTGTTCCCGGATGCATCGCCTTCTATGCCTGGCTCTGCGGGTTAGTGTGCTGTGCGGCCTACACACAAACTTTAGCCATTCTCGCTACGACTGCCCGAGCCCGCATCCCGAACGCGCGGAGTTCGGCACGCCTGTGAATGCCAACAGATTGGTCCTGCTCAAGGGTGATCACGCTGATTCGCGAGTTAAGGTTACGGTCCACCCCTGAAGAATGGGATGCCCGTTCCGTCGCGCGGTTATTTTTAATTTTCCCAAATCGATATAGCTCGCGGCATCCGCAGTTACTGCTCAGAATCCGTGGCACTCGCAAGGAAATCTAACCTCTCTCCGGCCCGCAGGGAACCTCTTGGAGGCCGCCAGCAGAACGGCAAACCCTGCTCCCTGGCTTCTAACGAGCTGGACCGGATTCGCTTTTCTGCTTTTTTGCCAACCACCATCACCGGCTGCGCTTTACGCAGAACACCACGCCTCGTGCGGTCCGGCGTGCGATGGGTTTGTCAGTTCGCGTACTTTCCTGCCGCATCTCACAAGTAAGCGCCGACGTCTTCGGAGCGGTGCCCCCTGACGCACCGACTGCCCGCGCCTGGCTACCCGGGTAAAAGCCCCAGTTGACATAAGTCACTTTGCCGGGCGAAGGTGCGATGTCCTGAGGCGACCTCCCTCGCATTTTCGGTAGTACTACTTGACACACTCTCAGCCCTAGGTCACTCTTAATCGTCCGAAGTTGTACTACTCACAGGAGGATTGATGAAAAAATCGATAGCATTTATGGCGATTGCAATGTTTGCCGGGTCCGGCTCACTATTTGCTTCGCTACAAACGTGGACGCACGTCACGCCGCAGCACGCGAGCCAATTCATAGATAATTTCGTGCTGCCAGCATTTGACACCACACTGGGAACTTTGACGAGCATCCAGATAACACTGACAGCCAATAGCACTGCTAATGTAAAGGTCTTTAACTTTAACGCAGCAGCTAGAACCTTCTCAGATGCTTCTGCGTCGTTTCCGTTGCAAAC
>JAUZEU010000275.1 GCA_030838885.1 Bryobacterales bacterium
CTCCGGCAGGGGGTTATGCGGCTGGCAGCGGCTACTTCGCCACTGGCATCACGAACGGCCCTCTGAGCGCTCTCGCCAACGGAGTGGATGGTGGCAACGGAGTGTATGCGTACAGGGCTACCAGCGGCTTTCCTTCATCGTCTTTCAATTCCAATAATTACTGGGTCGACGTGGTGTTCAACACGAGCCTCTCCAGAACCACACCCATCGCAACGGCGGATTCCTATACCGTCAGCCAGGGGCAGACTCTTGCTCCGGTCGCACCCGGAGTTCTGACGAATGACGTTGACCCGAATGGGAATACCTTGTCCGCGGTTCTGGCGGCGGGACCTGCGAACGGAACGCTGGTGCTGAATACGAACGGATCGTTCGCCTACACACCGAACGCCGGGTTCACCGGAACCGACAGTTTCACCTATAGAGCTAACGACCAGTTCGGCAGTTCTAATATCGCCACCGTCACCATTACTGTCACGTTGGGTAGCTCTCTGTCTGCAATAGGGAGCTGGAGTGCTCCTCTGGCATGGCCTGCCGTGGCCATCAATTCCATTCTGATGCGAACCGGTAAGGTGCTCACATTCGAGGATTCCGGGGTCTCTGCGAATGTTTGGGATCCGGGCACCGGGACCTTTGTCGCGGTTCCCAACAACGTCACCGACCTCTTCTGTTCGGCTAATATCGCGTTGCCGGATGGCCGAATCCTGATCGTGGGCGGTCACGGCATCGATTACAACACAAACATCGGTTCGGCCGACGTCAACATCTTCGATCCCATCGCCCTTCAGTGGACGTCCGCAGCCCGCATGGCCTACCGGCGGTGGTACGGTACCGCCACCGTTTTGCCAGATGGCAAAGTCCTGGCCATGTCCGGGAACGATGTCAGCGGGACATCGTATGTGGTAACACCGGAGATCTACAATCCGACCACCAACGTCTGGACGCCCGTGCCCGCGGCGAATCTGCAGTTGCCCCTGTATCCACACATGTTCGTCCTGCCGAGCGGCAAACTTGCCTATACAGGAAATTCAGAAGGAAACTCATACCCGGGCACCGTCGCGGGATCCAGAGATACACGGATGCTCGATGTGACTTCAAGCTCGTGGTCCACGGTTACACCTTCCAGCGTGGACGGCGATTCGGTCATGTATGCCCCGGGGAAAATCATGAAAGCCGGCAGTTCCAACGATGGGTGCTTCAATGACGGCAATTCCGAGTCGACCACTTTCACCATCAATATGAATCTGGCCTCGCCCACGTGGCAGCAGACGGCCTCCATGGCTTTTCCCAGAACCCACCACAACCTCACCATTCTTCCTGACGGTACGGTACTGGCAGTTGGGGGAGGCATGATCAAGAACGGATGCGACAACTCGATTCCCGTTTACCCGGCTGAATTGTGGTCTCCCCTGACAGCGACGTGGGCGACCTTGTCCTCCATGGTGACGCCGCGCCTGTATCACTCCACCGCCATCCTGTTGCCGGACGGGCGCGTGCTCGTGGCCGGTGGCGGGCGCGATCAGGCTGCACCCAATCAGCTCAGCGCGGAGATCTTCTCTCCGCCCTATCTGTTCAAGGGTACGCGCCCGACCATCACATCGGTTCCCGCTTCCACCACTTATAGCGCGGACATTGCCGTTTCTACCCCGGATGGAGCCACCATCGCCTCTGTCGCTCTCATGCGGGCAGGCGCAACCACGCACTCGTTCGATGAAGCGCAGTCATTTTTGAATCTGACGTTTCAGCAGTCCGCCGGCGGCATCACCGTCCAGGCCCCGACGAACTCGAACCTGGCGCCTCCCGGATATTACATGTTGTTCCTTATCAACCAGAATGGGGTGCCTTCGGTGGCATCTTTCATTCGTGTGCAATGAGCGCCGGTTGCCGGAATTCCTGCAACAGAGTGGGACTTATACCCAGGTTCCTGGCTGCCCCGTGTGAGGAATGCGAAGCAAGCCGTTTAAATCCTTAGGTTGGTTTTTGGTGGTCAACATGCCACCACCCATCATTGTCGCGTTTACAAATCAGCCCGCCTCTTGTGCGGGGCTGATCTGTGAACAGAACCGCGGGAGGAGCCGAAACACCGATGTACCAACTTGACTGGGCAGCACAGCTAAGGGCTGGAAAGGCGCCCGCCTTCACGCGCTTTGGCGCAGTCAGTCCCACGGTTTGGCGGTTGGGCTGTACCAGCTTTTTTACCGATATTTCTTCGGAAATGGTCAGCAGCATTCTGCCGATCTATTTTGTGGTCCATCTGCATTTCAGTCCTCTGCAGTTCGGCATTCTGGATGGCATCTATCAGGGCGCCGCGGTCGCGCTGCTCAGCCTGCTGTCCGGCATTTATGCAGACCGCAGGGGCCTGCAGAAAGAAGTGGCTACAGCGGGTTACGCCCTCTCTGCACTGGCGAAGGCAGGGCTTCTGGTGGCCGGGAATGTCTGGCCGGTGGTGGCCGGGGTGCTTACGGTCGATCGCGTCGGCAAGGGCATCCGTACTGCCCCGCGCGATGCGATGATCTCCTTGAGTAGCCATCGCGGTGCGCTTGCCACGGCTTTCTCAGTCCATCGTGGAATGGATGCCGGCGGCGCAGTCGTGGGGCCCTTGCTAGCCTTCCTGCTGCTACGGGCGCTGCCCGGGTCGTTCGATCTGGTGCTGGTGACAAGCGCCTGTATCGCGCTCGCAGGCCTGGGCGTCATCGGCCTGCTGGTGGACAGGCCCCAAGGCGTTGCCAGACAAAACAATCAGTCTCCTTCGCTTCGTCTCTCTTCCGATCTGCGCCGGCAGGCCGGCTTTGGTCCCATTGTGCTGGTGGGCGGCATTCTATGTGCCGTAACGGCGAGCGACGGTTTTATCTATTTGATGATCGGGAAAAACACAAACTCCTCCGCCAGTTTGATTCCGTTTTTTGCATTCCTGACAGCGCTTTCCTACCTGTTGTTTTCCGTTCCGGCGGGCTGGTTGGCTGACCGGTGGGGCCGGTCGAAGGTCTTTCTCGCCGGCTACACGATCGTGGCGCTCATCTACGCAGTTCTGCTCTGCCCGGGATTGGGAAACATCGCGCAGTATGCTCTCGTGGCCTTGTTTGGCCTATACTACGCCGCTACCGACGGCGTGCTGGCCGCCATGGCCAGCGCCACGCTGGCGGCTGAACTGCGGACCAGCGGCCTTGCCCTGATGAACACTGTCAACAGCCTTTCGCGCCTGGTCTCTTCCGTCCTCTTCGGCTTGCTGTGGGTTTCCGGAACCAGGCAGACGCCTCTTTGGTTCTTTCTGTTCGGCTCCGTCGCCGCAATTCTGATATCGGGAATTATTCTCATAAACAGGAGCCGCGCATGAGTTCGCTTCCCTCTCAGAAACGAAAACTATTCACAATTTTGTGCGTCTGTTGCATGCTTGTGCCCCTGCTCTATGCAGTGGCATCCGCTTTGCGCGCCTCGGCGCCGGCTCCGGTTGAAAGGACGGTGGCCCTGATGGCACCGGAGACACTGCCGGTGCGGCCGTCCGCGCAACCCGCGGAGACGGCGAAGAGCGCCGCACCGGCGCAAACGCGTCCCAGTCAGGTGGAGCGTGTCCTGTTCTATCGCAATACAGCCATGGGAGATTCTTACGGCAAACTGGCGGTAAGCAGTCTCGACGCTCTGGACCGGCCGGTATATTCCAGAGACCTCGATTGCGACCGGGTCTATTTTGCTGCGGGCCACGGGGTCTGCCTGACGTCCGACCGTGGCGTCTTTACGACGTATTCCGCGGTGCTGTTCGATGCACGCCTTCGAGCGGGCCGCACACTTCCGCTCAACGGCACACCCAGTCGTGTTCGGGTGTCCTCCTCGGGGCGCCTGGCGTCGATCACTGTCTTCCTCACCGGGCAGTCGTATGCGGCGCTCAACCTCTCCACGCAAACCACAATTGTGGATCTCGTTCGTGGGGAAGTTCTGATTCCGGATCTGGAGACCCTTTCGGTCTGGCGTGACGGTGCGGTATTCCGGCACCCGGATTTCAACTTCTGGGGCGTCACGTTTGCGCGGGATGAAAACCGGTTCTACGCTACTCTGTGGTCGCAGGGCACGGCCTATCTGATCGAAGGCGATCTCGGCAAACGCACGGCGCGCGTTATCCATCAGGGTGTCGAGTGCCCTTCGCTCTCGCCGGACAACACCCGTGTCGCCTACAAGAAGCGGTTCGGTTCGTCAGCGAACGACTGGCGAATCCATCTACTGGAACTCAAGACCATGACGGACCGTGCTCTGGGTGAAACTCGCAGCGTGGATGACCAGATGGAGTGGCTGGACGACGAGCACATCCTTTATGCGATGTCCGATGCCGAAAACGGTTCCAGCGCAAGCACTGATCTCTGGCAGCTTTCAACGAGTCCGGAAGACCGGCCCCGGCTGTTTATGCGCGGGGCCTTCTCTCCGGCCGTTGCTCCGGCCCAGCAGTCGGTACGGTAATCTGCTTATGGGTTTGAGGATTTGATACTGCACCCCCGCGCCGAGGTTCTTCCCAGAGTCACGCTCTTACCCGCCAGGATCTCTTCCATCGCCAGCCGTACATAGGGCTTTCTCACTCTCGTCGGATTTCGGGAGTCATCGATCGCTCCCGCGTATCGAAGACTTCCGGCCTGATCGAGTATCATGGCCGTCGGCGTCGCATTTGCCCCCAATATGTCGGCGAGCCGACCCTGTGGGTCCCGGTATACAGGCATCGCGATCTTCGATAGTTTACGCTGCGTCTCCACCTGGGAATCCGATTCATTCTGGTTGCTGTTGACCAACAGCATTCTCACGCCCTGACTCGAGAAAGCCTGCTCCAGGCTTTCGAGGCGTGGGCCATAGTCCGTGGAAATCGGGCACAGAGCCGAAACGAAGACCACCAGGGTTGCGCGATTGTCCGCTGTCCGTACCTGCATCGGTTTCGCGTCGGGCCCGCTCACGGTGAACACAGGAACGGGCAGTACTGGCGGTTTGCCCATTAGTAACAGACAACCGGACATCACGATTGCCAAACCCGAAAACAGATGGAGTGGGAGTCTCATATTCAACCCTGCCCGGAGCAGCAGGTACATTGCCACGGTCCGAACCGTTGACAAAAGACAGCTCAGGCATTGCAGAAGACAACTCAGGCATTGCAGAGTTGCCCACGTCCTCTGTCACGACGTTCCGAAAAATGGGAATTACTCCCGATGTTCAGGAACTCGTCCGAATTCGCCAAAACCTGGTTTCGAAGAAGTGCGCAAGAGCGGTATCACGGGCAGGATTGTGTGAGCGCGGCGGCTGAGTAAGTTTACATACCAGTCCAAACTGTGTTTGCTTCCGGAAACACCCACCTTAGACACCCTTGATAAGAGAGGTTTCAGACATACAACTACTATCCGGGACGAAATAATACCGACCGCCTGCGCTTCCACAGGTAATGTGCCGGATGCCAGTTGAACACCGGGAACTCTCGGTCTATTCTGGTATCCAGTTCATTTAACAAGGGTCAGCGCAGGGACGCGGTTTACGTCAACAGTAACGTAGATCTTAAGACAGGCGCGCCTGAACACTTTTCGGAGGAAACGACTTTGCAATTATCTGCAGGCCAGCTACGGCCGCTTACTTCAATACCGCAACGGGAGCCCGGGCCAGGGGTCCCGCAAAGCCGGGGGAACCACAGTCGGTCCCTCGCTCCAAACTCGTTTTCCGGGATCTGCATCTATATCGAAGAGTTTTATGTCGCCCTCTAACACTCGCCCGAATATCCTGGTCGCGGGCTGCGATCCTGGACTAAGTCTTGCCATTCGGCCCATGCTCAGGTCTCTCAACTATTCAGTGGAACTGATGCCCGATTCAGATTCCATTCGGGCGTGCCTGCAGACTTTTGACAGGGAAGTGTCCGCCCTAATTCTCGGCTCAGGCGATTTCTCCGTTGGCGGCCTCGGCCTGCTGCGCCAGATTCGCGCAACCAATCCGCATCTCCCGATCGTGATCGCCGCCTGCGGCCCGAAAACCGATGAGATTGTCGCGGCCATCAAATGCGGCGCCACCGATTTCCTGGAGATCCCGGTCCTACACGAGAATGTCGTGACAGTCTTAACTCGGGCTCTCGAGTTTGCCCGCAGTTCAGGGCGCCACGATCGTGCGCAGAATCCAGCGTCAGGCGCTTTCTTCGTGAGCAGGAATGCACGTATGAAAGAGATTCAGAGCCTGGCTGCACGCATAGGCCCGTCGGAAGTGCCCGTATTGATTCAGGGAGAGACCGGCACTGGGAAGGAAGTGCTGGCTCTGGAATTAATCAGCCGTTCAAAACGCGCCACCCGGCCATTTCTCAAGCTCAATTGCGCGGCCCTTCCTTCGGAACTGATTGAAAGCGAGTTGTTCGGCTATGAACGGGGCGCCTTTACCGGAGCATTCCAAAGGAAAGCGGGAATGTTCGAACTTGCCGATGGCGGCACGCTGATGCTGGACGAAATCGGCGATATGGATTTCCGGCTTCAGGCGAAGTTGCTCCAGGTTCTGCAGGATCGGGAGTTCAGGCGCATCGGCGGCAAAGATATCGTCAAAGTAGATGTTCGAATCATTGCTGCCACTCATTGCGACCTCGAAAATGCGATTGCGGACCGCACGTTCCGGGAAGACCTCTACTATCGCCTCAATCTGGTCAACATCGTGCTGCCTGCCTTGCGGGAGCGGCGCGAGGACATCGTCCTCCTTGCCGAGTTTCTGCTCAGAAAACACAGCGATAAGAACGGCCCCATCCCGGCAATCACGATGGATCTGGAAGAAGCGATGCAGTCCTATCATTGGCCAGGCAATGTGCGCGAGTTGGAAAACAAGATTCGGAAGCTCATCATTTTTCAGGATTGCAGCCTGTTAGCCCGGGAACTCCGCTCCCGTACAGCGTGGAAAAAGCCGAGTCCACCGGATGTTCTGGTTGATCACACCACTACCGCTTCCACCCTCGATCAGGTAACCAGGGCTAAAGAGCGAGCGGAGACTTCCGCTATCGTGGCTGGGTTGAATTCCACCCGCTGGAATCGGAAACAAGCGGCGGCGATTCTCAACATCGACTATAAGTCGCTTCTGTACCGCATGAAGAAACTGGGCATCGATACGGATCCGATTCCGCCTCCTGAAAGTGCGGTCGTGCCGCGTGTCCGCTCCGCCAGGGGCGATTGACCGCCTGATCAGGCTGCGGTAAGTCAGGGTCACGGACAGACGTGACCACCCCGACCTCGGGTTGCCGGGTGCTGGGACGATTTTTGGGATATTCCTTAGTAAGCCCCATCGCCGCCCAGGACCGCACGTGGCGTTCGAAGAAGGATCCTGAGATCCAGCGAGAGCGACCAGGCTTTGACGTAGCGAAGGTCCATGCGTACCATGTCGTCGAATCTAACGCGACTGCGACCCTCGACTTGCCAGATCCCCGTGAGCCCTGGTTTGACCGCCAGACGGCCCATGTGCCACGCTTCATATGCCTCGAATTCGTATGGTAGCGGCGGTCGCGGTCCCACCAGCGACATCCGGCCCGACAACACATTCAACAGCTGGGGGATCTCATCCAGACTTGTACGTCTTAGGAATCCCCCCACTTTCGTGATTCTCGGGTCGCATTTCAACTTATAGACCTGCTGACTTTCGGCATCTCCGCCAGTACTCGCCTGGTTAGAGATGAACTTCTTCGCATACTCCTTGTGGATCGTGTCGTCAGTCTGTGCGTACATCGATCGGAATTTCAAGAAGGAAAATGCTTGACCGAACTGACCGAGTCTGTGCTGCCTGAACAGCACCGGGCCTTTGGACGTCAGCTTGACAGCCAGAGCGATCATCACCATCAGAGGAAACAGCAGGGCGATCAGCACCAGACTGCCGGCCGCATCCACGCAGCGCTTGGCCGCACGGCTGGCCGCCCCGGAATCCATCCTCTGCACAAGATCCGCGTAGAAAATGGAAAAGGCCTGGTTCCTGGCCGACTTACCCTGACAATCGTCCGGAAAAACATGGAATGACAATTTAATGTCCGGGAGCTGAGGAACAGGAATCGCTGCGTGAAGCGCCCCTTCTACTTTCTGCCTGAGTAAGTCAGCGATCGGTCTCACGGAAGCGCCAATTTCCGTAAACAACACACCCAGCACGGAACCGTTCTTGTACCATCCCACCAGATCGGTGTCCCTGGTTGATTCGGACAACGACAGAACCACTTCCCCGAAGGCCGGAGCCTGATCGTTGCGGAGCAATGCCGGAGCGTCGAGCAGCATCAGCACCAGACGTTTTCCCGAACGCTCGCTTCGACGCCGTTCGATACTCAGCATCCTGAGAAACAGCTGCTGAGAGAAGACCGCACGGTGCGAAAGGGCATCAGGCGCGATCTTAGCCGGAAGTTCCACAGCAGATAGAGAAGCTACTGTCTTAATCAAATCTTTGATCGACCTTTCGCTTTCGCATTCGAGCGCGCTGTTAGTGCTGCTGGCCTGCGAGCAGTAATGTTTGTGGGGCCTGAATTGCAAACCGGGGGCCAGAACTGGCTCTTCCGTGATTGCTGTCTTTTCAACACATTGCAGAGTGCCTGTACTTTGCGCTGAGGGAAGCCAAGCGGAAAAGTTGGACTAGAACCCAAATTATCGGTGGAAGAAGCCGCAAGACACATCCAACCGGCACCGGAATAGGGCAAAGGCATACGGCAATTGATCATGGGAAGCTTAGGTCCGAGAATTCGGGAGTAAGTGCGAAACTTCGGCTCCGCTGAAGCCGGCACACGGACTGCGGATAGTTGCGTTTGTTGGCCTTAGCCGCCGCGCTCTGTCTGGCACTGAATCTGCCTGTAGAGTTTTGTCAGCCTTGCAGGCATTTCGCGGCAAAGGATCCCGGTTCGCCCTTCGTGTGCATCGGCTGTTTTAAATCTGCGAAGACGTCAAACACGCAGAGGAAGGAAGAGGAAGTCAGTTCACTTACACCATGCAGGAAATCGAGAGTCCCGAAAAGAATACGCTGGAGTCTGTCGTCTCTGTCTTCTCTGTCGTCGTGAGACGGCGCTGGTATCTTCTGGCCGTTCCGGCGGCGACGCTCCTCGCAACGGTCGCGGCATTGTATCAGTTGCCGAATCGCTACACTTCTGAGGCGACTCTCTTTGTGGTTCAGCAACGGGTGCCGCTCCGCTATGTAACTCCCACCAACAGCACCGAACTGGCCGATGCGTTGCCCGCCATGACGCAGGAAGTACTGTCACGAAATCGCCTGATGGAGCTGGTGGAGGAATTCGACCTTTATAGATCAAGGCGACACCGAATGGCACCCGAAGAACTAGCTTCGTTACTGCGAAAGGACATCAGTATCGATCCGCTCCCGCCCGGGCCGGGGCGCAACCAGTCCAACGCCTTCAGGATTTCCTTCACGACGTCGACAGCTTCCCTCGCGCATCGGGTCACCACAAGGCTCACTTCACTGTTCATTCAGGAGAATCTGAAAACCCGTGAGAATCAGGCGCGAACCACCACGGGCTTCCTGCGGGAACACCTGGAGGCCGCCAGAGAAAAGCTGGCCACGCAGGAGGGAATCCTGCGGGACTTCAAAACCAAATACCTGGGCGAGTTGCCCGAGCAGCAGCAGGGAAACCTGGCGATCCTCAATGGCTCCCAGTTCCAGTTGCAAAACATTTCTTCCAGTCTGGATCGCGCCCAGCAGCAGCGTGTTTATCTGGAGTCCCTGCTCGAGCAATACCGGCGACTGGCATCGCGTGGCACTGTGATAGCTGGTTCCGCCACGGGTGCCGAAGCGGTCAGGCCGGTCAGTCCCTATCAGGCCGCCAGGGGGGAACTGGCACGACTGCAGACCGAAAGGGCAAAACTGCTGATCAACTTCCGCTCGGAGTATCCGGACGTGCTGGCGCTCGATCGTAGAATAGCCAGCGCGCAGCGGCTTGTGGACAACCTCCAGCCATCGCCTGCGGAAGCGGCAACGCAGAGCGCTCCGGTCGGGCGCGAGATGTCCGCCACTGCCACAACTGCGGCCCCGTTAGCGACGACAGAGGAGGACAGCGGCAGCGCACAGCTTAGGAGCCAGCTGGAATCGAATCGCATTGAAATTGCGAACCTCACCAAAGATCAAGAACACCAGAAGGCCGTCGTCGCCGAGTATCAGAGCCGCCTCAATCTGACGCCCGTTCGGGAGCAGGAGCTTGCCGGAATTCTCCGCGACTATGAACTGTCGAAACAGGATTATGCCGACCTGCTAGGTAAAGAACAACAGGCGCAACTTGCAATGAGTCTGGAGAAACAACAGGGAGGGCAGCAGTTCCGCCTCGTTGATCCGCCGAGCATGCCGGCCCTGCCGTCCAGCCCAAAACGCCTCAACATGAGTTTCGGCGCCGTTGCCGCGGGCATCATACTGGGTTTGTTGGCAGCAGTTCTGATGGAACTGAAAAGGCCTGTTTTCTACCGGGAAGCTCAGGTGACCCGGCGCTTTTCAATTCCATTGGTGGTGGCCTTGCCGTTCTTACTCACCGATAAGGACCAGAGACGGCGAAAATGGATCAGGGGCCTTGAATGGTTCGGAGGAACCGTTCTGCTCACCGCGCTCATGATTGTTGAAGCCTGGGTCTACAAGCACCCATGAACATCACTCGCGTTCTGAATACTGACACACTGCCGGGTTTTCTGGTAACTAACTTATGAGCCGAATCTGGGACTTACTTCGAAGAGCGGAGCCGCACATGACTGGCCCTCAACTGCTGGACACAGAGCAGGAGCGCGAGGAGGAATATGAGGTCATCCAGGCCGGGTCTACGACCGAGAACATCGCTTACTCACAGGATGTGATGACGGACCGGTTCAGGTTCCTCAGAACTCATCTGCGCCGTCTTTGGGATGCCGACAAACTGAAGACCCTTCTGATTACAAGTCCGTTTCCGCATGATGGAAAATCCACCGTCGCGCTGAACCTCGCGATCTCGCTTTCCGAGGGTGGCAATCGCAAAGTGTTGCTGATTGAAGCCGACCTGCATCATCCGACCGTAACCAATCGACTGGGGCTCACGCTTCGCATGGTAAAAGGCTTCGCCGACTGCCTTCAGGGTGACGCGAATGTATCTTCCGTCATTCGCCGGATTGAGCCGATCGGGATCTACCTTCTCTCCGGCGGCAAACCATGTGCCCATCCTTCGGAACTCCTGCAGAGCGACGCCCTCGCTCGCATGATTCGGTCACTTCGGGAGCGCTTCGATTGGGTTCTGATCGATTCGCCTCCCGTTACGCCACTGTCCGATGCCTTGTTACTGCGCCAGCAAACAGACGCCACGCTGCTGGTCATCCGGTCAGGTTACACGACCATCCCGGCTGTGGATAAGGCAGTTGCAATGCTGGGGAAGAAGAATATCGCCGGTATGATTCTGAATGGAGTGGAAGGGCTTGAGAAGACTTACTCGCAATATTACGGGGTCTACGGCGGGCAGAACCTGAAACTAAATTAGTAGGCTGTACCGGCGACAGTCACGCCGGTGCAGCCTGTTTTGCGGGCGGCGGGAGCACTGGGAGCGCGCTCAGAGCCGGTATACCTTTTCCGAAACCACACCCTTCAGCGCGTTGCGAGTGTCTACAATCAGGTGCGCATCCGCCAGAAGCGCCTCGTAATCGAAGCTCTTGTGATCCGTCACGATGACCACGCAGTCCGCAGTCTTGACAACGTCGTCGTCGCTGGCGAGGACGATCTCAGAATCGAACCGAACTTGCGGCACGTACGGGTCCACATAGCTGATCTCCGCCCCTCGCTTGCTCAAAAGGTGCATGATGTCGAGTGCAGGGGATTCCCTCACATCGTCGATATCGCGCTTGTACGCAACCCCATAGATGACGATTTTCGAGCCTTTCACGGCCTTGCCTGCATCATTCAAAGCATTCTGAACTTTGGTGGCGATGAAGTGAGGCATCTGACCATTGATGTAACCCGCCAGTTCGATAAAGCGCGCCTCCACCCCGGCCTGCTTGCTCTTCCAGGACAGGTAAAAGGGATCGATCGGGATGCAGTGGCCACCCAGACCCGGACCGGGGTAGAAAGGCATGAACCCGAATGGCTTGGTCGCGGCTGCTTCAATCACCTCCCAGACATTGATCCCCATTCCGTCGCACATCACAGCAATCTCATTCACCAGGCCGATGTTGATCATCCGGAAAGTATTCTCCAGCAATTTCACCATCTCGGCCACGCGCGTGGAACTCACCGGCACAACATGCTCCAGAGCTTGCCTGTAGAGGAGAGCGCCCAGTTCGGTGCAGATCGAGGTTTTCCCTCCTACAACCTTGGGAATATTCTTCGTCTGATAGTTTGGATTGCCTGGATCCACTCTTTCCGGGGAGAAGCACAGAAAGAAATTCTGGCCGGCTTTCAAACCGGACTTCTCCAGCAGAGGCAACACAAGTTCGTCAGTCGTACCGGGGTAAGTGGTCGATTCCAGGATGACCAGCATGCCGCTGTGGATGTACTGAGCGATTTGTTCAGTCGCCGCCACTACATAGCTCATATCCGGATCTTTAGTCTTGCGCAGGGGCGTGGGGACCGCGATATTGATGCTGTCAAGGCTGCTCACGGCAGAGAAATCCGTAGTCGCCCGCAGTAACCCTTTCTCTACCAGCGGCGCCAGTACTGAGGACGGAACATCGCCCACATACGACTCGCCTTGGTTCACGCGCGCGACTTTCGACTGATCCAGATCCAGACCAACTACATGGAATCCCGCCTGTGCGAATTCGACGGCGAGGGGCAAACCGACATATCCAAGCCCGACTACCCCTACCGTTGCGGTTTTACTCTCAATCTTTCCAGCCAAAATTGCGGCGACCGAATGCTTTGCAATCAATGTCATTGTGTACTTGGGTTTAGTCGTTGTTAGTGTGTTCGCACTCCGGCAAAGTCTCTGCTGAAGGAGTTCAAAAGGCTGAGTATAGGTGATGCGGAAAGCAAATCATAGTTGTGTCACTTCATTCCCGTGACATACCACACTTCGCCACGGAACTCCCAAAGGCGAACTAACTCCCACGGAGGAGAAGTCAGGCACACGGAAAGCAACTATTCACGCTTTGTAACGGCCTGTTCTATGTGTCACGGCATTTCCAGCCTTCAGCGAGAACGGCTGGCAAACAGCAACTCTTTCCGCGCCTGTCACGGGCCTCCGGGGGCGCCACCTGCGTCGTTTCCTGCTATGCGCCACGGGGCAACTATGCAGTCGATCAGTTTTATGACTGTCACCGCTGAATTCCCCGCCGTTGCACGCGGCAGGCGCATCGCCTGGAGTGTTTGCCTACGCGTCGGGATCGCTTTTGCGCAGGAAGTTGTCTTCGGCAGCAATTATCTGGGTAGATGTTCTGTTTACTCCGGACACCCAGCATTTCCGGGCTGCTGACCGGATCGCGCCACCTGACTCTTTCCGGTCCTTCGTCTCAGTCCGTTACCGCGGATATTTCCGGCAACTTCAGCTTTTGTTCTTTTAAAGCGCTTGTACATGGTCACCCCCGCCCAGACTGCTGTCACAATCAGCGGAGAATCGGTAACGGGCATGAATTTCGCCTCACTGGCTCCATGCACAACCCCACACACCCTATCGCTTCAATTGGGTGCCCAGTATATCGGCGGCAGTCAGAGGCTATAACTGTATCGGTCATCCGCCTCGACAGGGCCTTACGTGAAACTGACAGCGATGCACAATAATGGGCAACAGATACGTCGACGCCATGGTATCAGCCGGGCAGACATATTATTTATCTTCTGACGTCCGTCGATGAGAGTCGCGGTTGAGAACGGACAGTCTCGTATCACGGCGACCACCACACGTGCGTTGCTAAGTGCCAATAACCTCCGGAAGTGCCACTATGCGCAAACGTTGAACCGCAAGCCCGGGACGACCCGGTAAATTTGAGCATACTCCTACGGTTACATGGTAAGGATTGCGAACTGCCGTCATCAGCTATGTGTCCGCTGAAAAACAGCTCACCAGAATTTTGGCAATCGCGCTGAACCCTCTGCCAGATCCGGCCGGGGTCCTAAAGCATTCTGATTGCTCACAAAGAAGCATAAGACATCAGTCCGTACTGCTCGCATTCCATGCCTTTCGCAGATGCGGGACACGCCGGCCGCCAACTCAATTGCCAACTGTCTTCATCTGGCCAGGCGTTTGCTTTAGCCTCGGAACCGCTAAGCTGCGTGCTGCAAATAGATAGCGGTACTACAAAAGGCACTTAACCCTTTTTCATATGAACATACTTAAAATGGCTTTTTTATGCCTGCTCGCCGGAGTTTCAGCCCTGGCGCAGGAATCGTTCTGGGGCAACGCTCCCACTGCGGGTGCGGGAAGCTCGTCTGGCGATCCGAACGCCGTAACCCTGGGACTGCAGTTTACATCGGATGTTCCCGGTGTCATCACAGGAGTGCGTTTTCTCAAAGACCCCGCAAATACCGGACCCAACATTGGGACTCTCTGGTCTGGGAGCGGCGTGCAACTAGCGGAAGTTGTATTCTCTCAGGAATCCGCACCAGGTTGGCAGCAGGCATCTTTCTCATCTCCCGTCAGAATCTCACCCGACACTTCATACGTGATCTCGTACTTTGCCCCGAATGGAAATTACTCTGCCACCCACAACTATGCGTGGGCAAACCTGAATGCGCCGCCCCTTGGGATATCCGGCACGTCTCCAGGCATTTATGCCTATAGCAGCGGACCCACGTTCCCGACAGAGAGCTTTGCGTCGTCGAACTATTGGGTCGATCCGGTTTTCGTCGCCGATACGGCAACTCCACCCGCGCCCCAGCCCGGTACAACATCCCTGTCATTCTGGAGTACTTCGGCCAAACCGGTCATTCCGGACTACACTCCAGATGCGGGAGCAGTGACGCTCGGACTACAGTTTTATTCCGACATCGCGGGATCGATCAGTGGCATCCGTTTCTACAAAGGCGCGGAGAATACCGGTCCGCACATCGCAACCGTTTGGTCCAATACCGGAACCAAACTGGCCGAGGTGACCGTCACCGGTGAGACATCCAGCGGATGGCAAACCGCAAATTTCCCCTCACCCGTTAGTACGGTCGCTGGTACGCCTTATGTGGTTTCTTACTATGCCCCGCACGGGAACTACGCGGTTGACCAGTCTTATAATTGGTCAGCGCTGAACGCAACGCCTCTTCACCTCGCCAGTGTTTCACCTGGAATCTTTATTTATGGTTCCGGGAGCCATTTTCCACGAGCTTCGAGCGGCAGCAATTACTGGGTCGATCCCGTGTTCTCTCCTGGCGCGACGCCGATCCCCTCCGCCACTTCCACCATCTCCGGAACCCTCACCGGGTCCGGCGCGACGGTGGTTCTGTCCGGGTCCTCGTCGCAGTCCGTAACCACCGGCAGCGACGGCAGCTTCGCATTTGCGGGTCTCGCGAACGGATCATACGTGCTGACTCCGGCCCAGGCCGGATACAGTTTCATTCCCGCTACAGCAGCGGTCGTCATCAACGGGGCATCTGTGACAAACGTCAGCTTCTCGTCAACTCCGGCAAGCGCGGCACCGCACAGCGTATCACTTAGCTGGGCGTCCAGCCCCTCGGCAAATATCAGTGGATACAATATTTACCGTTCCACCGCTTCGGCGGGCTCGTTCCTCAGGCTGACTTCCTCACCGATTGCTGGAAACAGTTATGTCGATAACAGCGTTACCCCCGGCCAGACCTACTTCTACAAGGCAACTACCGTAGATGCGAGTAGTCTGGAAAGCGGATACTCGAGCGTTGCTACCACCACCGTGCCCACACCATAACCGGCAGTGCTGTCCAAACCGGGAAGGTAGGCGAGTGCCAATCTTTCCGGTATCACACGATTTCTCAAATCCCCGTCCAGTACCGTTAGCGTAGTAGCAGTAGAGACCTCCGTGTTTATCTGTCAACGCAAAACAGAAAGTTCCTAACGAGCAAAGTAAGAAGTTCCTGTTCTTCTGATCGCTGTTCGCCCTGAAACTGCCGCTCCGCTTATGGGAGAGCCGGTGAAACCTGCGTGGGGGAACCCGCTCGCCCGGCTTTCGCTTCAGGGGAAACGGGAAAGCGGATCAACACTCGTTGCCGCTGGCGCCCTTCACGGCGAACCGCTCATTCCACTACCCCAGAAACTCCTCCTCCAGGTACTGGTTCCCTTCTTCCAGCGTCCTGGCTCCCGCTCTTCTCAACCTTTTCATCAGGCGGTCCTGCAATGTCCCGAAACATCGCTCAACCCTGCCCTTTCGCCTGCGGCGAATGCGCTGCGATCCACTCACAATGCCCCGTTCACGGAATGCACGCCCAGGCGGCTCTGGCTTTGGCTCCGGCTCGTCCTCTTTCCATCCCGGCGGCAGCATGGGCTGAAACAGGCCCGCTCTGTCCGTATATACCGCCTGTGGCCCGCCGTAACGTTCTGTGTATGCCAAAGCAGCCGCATGTGACGCTCCGTGCAATCGGCGGGCACGAATCCCGCAAACAGCTCGCTGGTCGGATGTCGATCACCGCGATCAGATACATCTTCTCCGGGACCGCGTTCCTGCAGCCTGCATGCAAACGGTGCCCAACTGAAGCAGTTCGCCCCCGCAACGTCGCCGCGGTCGGCACACGTGTTCTTCCCGTATCCGGCCCTGCTTTGCTTCCCGTCCCAGCCGGATCTGCAGATCCTTTTGCAGATACTCGGCTGCCAGCGTCGGGCCGAAATCGCTGCAGTCCCGCTTCCACAACCCTGACGGCTGTTGCTTCCTTTATCCACCGGTTTTGACGGCCTGCCCCGAAGGCCGTGCACCACCACGGCATCCCGCTTGTCCCGGTACCTTCTCAGCAGCTCCGGAATCCCCGCTCCGTTATACCGACTTGTCGACTCCCTGCTTCTGCGTCGGTTGCCCCTGATCCACTTCATGCAGGATCTTCAGCCGATTCCGTTCCTGTTCGCAATGCCTGCCCGTCCCGTTTTTCCGGCCAACCTTCATTGGCTCACTTGCTCTAAACAGGAACTTTCTACTTTGCTCTGTTAGGAACTTCTCACAGTGCGCTACACCCTCCGGTTTTATCCGTCCATGGCCCCGGATCACTGCTAACATGTTTCAGGCGACCTAACTACCCGAATTCCTTGTCTTCCGAAGCTGCTCATTTCGTCGTCGGCGCCGCGCTCTCACTGGCCGCCCTCAATTCGCAATACTACTCACCTGCCTTGATGCCTCGCTGGATGATCCCGCTCAGTTCCGGCATTCTGGCTACCGTTCCCGACCTGGACCTCGGCTGGAAATACCTGTTCAGCTACCCCCATTCAGATTTTGTTCAGCACCGCGGACTCTTCCATTCACCGTTCTTTCTCATTATTTTCTCGGCTGCGCTTGCGTCAATCATCGCGTGCCGGCGCTCACGGGGGGAGTTTGCGTGGCTTTGGCTCTTATGGGCAGGATGCATGATCACACACCCGCTACTCGACTCGCTTACCATGGGCGGCCACGGTGTCATGCTGCTCCTGCCGTTTACCACGGCGCGATTCTACCTTCCGTGGCGCGTACTCCAAACGGCAACCGGTGGCGACAGCCTGCTGAGCCGTGCGTGGGCACTTCGCCGGTCAGAAATCCCGTTCTGTATCGCGGCCGCGATCATCGGCTTCCGTGGACTGCGGGCGGCGAGACATAGCGGCGTAAACCAATGCCGTACGCAGCACCGGGTGGTCCGCTAAGCAAGCCGCGAGCCCTCGGAGAGTAAGTACGGCCAGCAAGCAGCAGGCATCCGTCGCTATCTCCAGTGCCCTCAGTGGACGCGCTCACCGGGGCACTGGAAATCGGTGAAGTGAAGCGGTTCCGGAATTACAAACCAGCGGTGAGCTACTGCGGCTGTGCGGAGGCGAGAACAGTTCCGCAGGAGTACAGAAAGGACAACCTTTTCCAATCGAAGCAGCGAAGCTCGGGCTGCGGCACAGCCCGGAACTTGCGGCGGTGCATGCACAGGCCCTGCAAAAAGGAACCGCAACGAGGCGACACTGGCTGTGGCGTGAAAGCTGGCCGTGGACCGGCGCCAGACCGGCTCAGCCGGAATACAGAAACACAAAGCCGGCGAGCTGCCGCACCGTTGTTTGCGCCAGAAGCGAATGTGAGAAGAGAGCAAAGGAATCACAGAATCCCCCAGGATGCCAGAACCGCGCTCCTGCAAGAGAAAAAGAAAGAGGCAGTTGCAGCAGCGCGACCTGCCAGGCCCCGCTTTTGAGACTGGGCGACGGAAGCCAGGATTCCCGAGGCTCCCATCCGCGTGTTTCGGGGCT